>JBKKAE010000113.1:0-4322 GCA_046714835.1 Actinomycetota bacterium
GAGCAGGTACCCGCGTCCGATCTCCGAGACACGCTCGCCGTCAACCGTCACCGACGCGCGAAGGACACGCTGTAGGACGACCCGCATCCGACTCTAGCTCGGGACGACGCGGTAGGCGTCGTAGACGCTCTCCACGCGCTTGACCGCCCCCAGCAGCGACGACAGGTGCGCCACGTCGGCCATCTCGAACGTGAAGCGCAGCCGGGTGATCCGATCTCGCCCGGTGCTCGACGTGGCCGCGAGGATGTTCACGTGACTGTCGGAGAGGACGGTCGCCACATCCGAGAGCAACCGCGTCCGGTCGAGCGCCTCCACCTGGATCGCGACGGAGAAGGACGTCGGCTTGCCCTCGGCCCAGTCCACCTCGATGATCCGCTCTGGCTCGCGCCGCTGAAGGGTCCGGAGATTCGGACAGGTGTCACGGTGCACCGAGACCCCTTGTCCGCGTGAGACGAACCCCACGATGGCATCGCCCGGCACCGGCGTACAGCAGCGCCAGAGCTTCACCCAGACGTCGCCGAGACCTTTCACGACGACGCCCTTGGAGATGTCCTGCTTGCCGATCCTGACGGGTCGTGCGAGGGGCACCTCGGTGACGTCCTCGTCGGGGGTGCCGGAGACCAGTCGCGACATCCGCGCCACGATCGACTGCGGCGAGACGTGCCCCTCCCCCACGGCTACGTAGAGCGCCTCCAGGTCGGGGTAGGTGAGGTCCGCGGCCACGCGCCTGAGCGTGGCCTCGGTGGCCAGCCGCTTGAAGGCCTGGTCCTGCTTCCGGACGAACGTCTTCACCGCGTCGCGACCGGACTCCATCGCATCTTCGCGACGGCCACGGCTGAACCACTGGCGGATCTTGGTTCTCGCACGCGGCGTCTGCACGAACTGGAGCCAGTCCTGGCTGGGCCCCTCTCCTTGTGCCTTCGACGTGAGGATGTCGACCGTGTCGCCGGTGCGGAGCTCGTAGTCCAGCGGCACGAGCTTCCCGTTCACCTTGGCGCCGACCGTACGATGCCCGACCTCCGTGTGGATCGAATACGCGAAGTCCACCGGCGTCGCACCCTGCGGCAGGTTCTGCACGTCACCCTTCGGGGTGAAGCAGAAGACCCGCCCGCCGGAGAGGTCGATCCGCAGTCCCTCCATGAACTCCTGCGGGTCGGCCATCTCCTTCAGCCAGTCCATCATCTGACCCAGCCACGCCATGTCTTGGGCTTCCTTCGAGGACTTGCTGCCCTCCTTGTAGCGCCAGTGCGCGGCGATCCCGAACCGTGCCGTTCGGTGCATGTCCTGCGTGCGGATCTGGATCTCCAGCGGCACGCCCTTCGGCCCCACGACCGTGGTGTGCAGCGACTGATACATGTTCGACTTTGGCATCGCGACGTAGTCCTTGAAGCGACCCGGGACGGGCTTCCAGAGCGCGTGGACGGCACCGAGCGCGCCGTAGCAGTCGCGGAGCGAGGGAACGAGGACACGGAGGCCAACGAGGTCGTGGATCTCGTTGAACTCCTTGCCTCGGATCACCATCTTCTCGTAGATCGAGTACAGGTGCTTCGGGCGACCCTCGACGTCGGCCTTCACACCGAGCTCCTTCAGCTTCCCGCGCAGGTCGCTCTTGACCAGTTCGAGGAGCTTCTGCCGCTCCCCTCTCCGCGTCTCGACGAGGTTCGCGATCTCCCGGTAGGGACCGGGGTTGAGCGTCTTGAACGCGAGGTCTTCGAGCTCCCACTTGAGCTCCTGGACACCGAGGCGGTCCGCGAGGGGCGCGTGGATCTCGAGGGTCTCGTTCGCGATCTTGCGACGGCGCTCCTCCGAGAGGGGCGCGAGGCTCCGCATGTTGTGGAGGCGGTCGGCGAGCCTCACCAGCAGGACCCGGATGTCGCCCGCCATCGCGACGATCATCTTGCGGACGTTCTCCGCCTGCGCGAGCTCGCCGCTCCGGAACTCCAGCTTGTCGAGCTTGGTGAGCCCGTCGACGATGCGGGCGACCTCGTTGCCGAACTCGCTCTCGATGTCACCGAGGCCGACCGTGGTGTCCTCGACGGTGTCGTGCAGGAGGGCGGCCGTCAGGGTCGTCGTGTCCAAGCGAAGGTCGGCGAGGATCCCCGTCACCGCGACCGGATGCTCGACGTAGGGCTCGCCCGAGAGGCGATGCTGCCCCTCATGCGCATCCTCGGCGAAGCGGTAGGCGCGTTCCAGCAGCTTCGTGTCGGCCTTGGGGTTGTACGAACGGACCTTCTTCAGCACCGGGGCAAGGCGGTCCGGGGGCCCGGCGTCGGTACGACGGAGACGGGGGCGAGGGATGCCCGGGAGGCGCCGGCCGCGCTCGGGCGCGACCGGCTGCGACTCTTGCTCGACCCGCACGTCACGCCCGGTGGTGTCCACGCTCGCCCTCCTACCCGAAAGTGTAGGGGACACCGTCATCCAGACCGCCGTACGAGCGACAGGAGGCAGGCCAGGTCCTAGTAGTGGATGAACGTGTGGAGCTCGTAGTCGGGGAGCTTCTCGCGGCCCTTCAGGAACTCGAGCTCGATCAGGCAGGCGATCCCCCGGATCACGCCACCACAGCGCTCGACGAGCGATGCGGCGGCCTTCGCCGTCCCTCCCGTCGCGAGCACGTCGTCCACGATCAGGACCCGCTCACCTTGCTCGATGGCGTCCTTGTGCAGCTCGATGGTCGCGGTGCCGTACTCCAGCGCGTACTCCTCCGACTCCGTTTCCCAGGGCAGCTTGCCCGCTTTGCGGATCGGCACGAAGCCCGCGTTGAAGTGGTAGGCGACCGGCGCGGCGAGGATGAACCCGCGCGCCTCGATCCCGACGACTTTGTCGACGGTCCCTCTCCCGAAGTGCACGACGATCAGGTCGATGATCGTCGACATCGCGTCGGGGTGCGCGAGCACCGGCGTGATGTCCTTGAACACGATGCCGGGTTCGGGGAAGTCGGGGACGTCCCGGATCAGGGCCTTGATCTGCTCGATCTCCACGACCTCACCTCCGCTTGCGCTTGGCCGGCGGCTTCCGGCGCTTCGACTTCGACTGAGGCCGCGCGACCGTGCCGGTCCGGGCGGTCGCCCGGGCGGCGGCCGCATCACCCGTCGACGCGGCGGGCACCACCGTCGTAGGCGCGGCCGCCTCCCGGCGCGCCACGACCCGGTCTCGATCCGAGAGCCTCTGCTCGAGCTGGCGGAAGCGCACCTCGCGCCGCTTCAGCACCGCGAGGAGCGGGGCCGCCAGGCACACCGAGGAATAGACGCCGATCGCGACGCCAACGAACATCGCGAACGCGAAGTCCTTCAGCGTGTCGCCTCCGAACAGCAGCAAGGAGAGGATAGGCAGCAGTACGACCAACGATGTGTTCACCGATCGCATCAACACCTGGTTCAGCGACAGGTCGATCACGCCGTCCGAGCCCAAGCGGGCGACCAGGGACTGCGTCTCGAGGTTCTCCTTGATCTTGTCGTAGATCACGACCGTGTCGTACAGCGAGAACCCGAGGATCGTCAGCACGGCGATCACGGTCTCCGGCGTGACCTCTCTTCCACCGAGCGCGTACACGCCGACCGTGATCAAGACGTCGTGGATCAGGGCGATGATCGCGCCGATCGCCATCTTCAGTTCGAAACGGAGGGCGATGTACGCGGTGATCGCCGCGAGAACGATGACGAGCCCGAGCGCCGCCTTGCGGGAGATCTCCCCGCCCCAGGTAGGCCCGACGTCCTCGATGTTCACATCGACCGCCTCGATGCCGGCCTGGTCCGCGAGATCCGCCCGGATCGCCTCCGCGTCGCTCACCCCATCACCCGTGAGCGACGGCGTCCGGATCGAGATCGCCTCGCCGTTCACGATCTGAACCTCCGCGCCGTCGATCCCGTGCTCCTCGAGCGTTGCCTGCACGTCCTCGACGCTCACCGGCCTCGCAAACGTGTACGTGATCCGAGCGCCTCCCTCGAAGTCGATCGAGAAGTTCAGCTCCCGGAACAGGAGCCCACCGAGGGACAACAGGATCAGGATCCCCGAGATGGCGAACCAACGGTTGCGGAGTTCGACCCATCGGATGTGAGGGATGGTGTGGCCGCGGTACGTGTCGACCGCGTGACGGAGATTCACAGGCCTGCCCCCTCACGGGTGACCTCGCCCGCCACGCCGCTCGTCAGGCCGAAGCCTCGCAGCCCCACGAGCCGCGGGTTCTTGGCGATCAAGAAGACCGTCGGTCGCTTGAAGAAGTACACGACGAACAGGTCGAGAAGGGTTGCCACGCCGAGGGTCAGTGCGAAACCCCGAACGGAGCTCACGGCAGTGAGGTACAACACGACCGCAGCGAGGACCGC
>JBKKAE010000114.1:0-4985 GCA_046714835.1 Actinomycetota bacterium
GACGTTCCCGTTGCGCACGGCCGGGGTCTCGCGGAGCTCGGCGTGCTCGAACACCCATCCGCCCTCTTCCTCGGCCTCCTCGAGGTAGTAGCCGCAGGGCATGAACACGATCGCCTCGGGCATCGCGTCACGGATCTCGCGATGGGTGACGACACGCGAGGGGCCGCCCTTCTCGGAGAGAAGGTTGACGCCCGCGGCTGTCTCCACCATCTCCGGCACCCAATGGCCCGCCGCGAACGGCGGGTCGGACCATTCCAGGCAGAACACGTTCAGCATCGGGACGCGGACAGCGACCTCCTTCACCTTCGCCACGCGATCACGGAGCGATGCCGTGAGCTTCGCAGCCTCGTCGGGGCGCTCCAGGAGCTTCCCGACCGCGTCGATCTCCGCGATGACTTCCTCGAGGGTGTTCGGATCCAGCGACAGCACCTTCGCATCCGGGAGCCCGATCTTGTCGAGCGCCTCCTGGACCTGCCCCGACGGTACGGCGCAGACTCGGCACAGATCTTGGGTGAGCACCACGTCCGGCTGCTCACGGCGGAGGAGATCGGTGTCCAGGACGTAGAGCGGTTCCTTCGCGTCCAGCTTGCCCCGCACCGCCTGGTCGATCTCACGGGCAGACAGCGGTCGGCCCTGGGGGAGCGCGCTCCGCGAGACGACCGGCTTCATGACCGCCTCGGGCGGGAAGTCGCACTCGTCGGTGACGCCGACCAGCGAATCGCCGAGGCCGAGGGCGAACACGATCTCGGTCGCCGAGGGGAGCAGGGACACGAGTTTCATGGCGGGCAACGTTATCGCGGCAGCTCGCGGAGAGTGTCGGCGTCCTCGAGGAGGTCGACGAGGTCGGTGAGGGCCCGCCCGGCGGCGGCGCCGTCGAGCACGCGATGGTCGAACGTCAGGCTGATCGTGCACGCGGGCCGGGCCTCGACTGCGCCGCTGCCGGTGACCAGGGCGCGCGGCTCGATGACCCCGAGCGCGATCGTGACGGCGCCCGGCGGGTTGAGGAGGGGAGTGCCGGCCTCGCTGCCGTAGCTCCCGGTATTGCTGACAGAGATCGTGGCGCCCGTCGATTCATCCGGCAGAAGAGCACCGCCGCGGGCGGCCTCCGCCAGGCGGCGGATCTCCCCGGAGAGTCCCTCCACGCCCTTCGAGCCGGCGTCGTGGATCACGGACATGAACAGGCCCCGCTCGGTGTCCACCGCGATCCCGGCGTGCACCGTCGTGTGAACCACGATCGCGTCGTCCGCCCAGGTCGCGTTCAGGATCGGGTGACCCACGATGGTCCGGCAAAGAGCCGCGACGAACAGTGGAAGCGGCGAGACACCGAGCTCGGCACGGACCGTCTCCAGGTCGGTCGCGTCCACCGTCCGGAACGTGGTGACCTGCGGGATCGACGCCGCTTGCTCCATCCGCCGAGCGATCGTTCGCCGGACCGGCGACAGTGGGACGCGCTCGGCGCCATCTTTGGTCCCGTCGTCCTTGGAGTCCTCGCCTTGCGCGCCGCTGCCCGCCGCCTGCTGCACGTCCTCGGCGCTCACCCTCCCCTCGGGTCCTGTGCCGACGACGATCGTCAGGTCGACCCCCAGGTCCTTTGCAAGCCTCCGGACCGCGGGCGTCGTGGCTGCGGGTTGAGAAACCGAGGCCGGACGGCTCGGTTCGTCCGCCGCAGCGACCTCGGCGACCTGGAACGTCACCAGGAGAGCCCCGACCGCCACGGATTCGCCGGCGCCCGCGTGCAGGGTCGCGATCGTGCCGGCGAACGGCGACGGGATCTCCACGGTCATCTTGGCCGTCTCAACCTCGACGATCAGCTGGTTCAGCTCGACTTCGTCTCCTTCGGCGACCCGCCACGAGACGATCTCGCCTTCCTCGAGGCCCTCGCCCAGATCCGGCATCGCGAAGACCCGTTCGGCCATCAGTACGAGACCACTCGCCGGACCGCGGCGGCGATCCGCTCGACGCTCGGGAGGTATCGATGCTCCAGCGACGCCGGAGGATAGGGGACGTCCCAGCCGGTCACGCGCGCGACCGGCGCCTGGAGGAAGTCGAACGCCTCCTCCATGATCCGCGCCGCGACCTCGCCCCCCATGCCCAGCGTCTTCGGCGCCTCGTGCACCACGACGGCGCGTCCGGTCTCACGAACGGAGCGCCCGATCAGATCGACGTCGAGCGGCGCGAGCCAGCGAAGGTCGACGACGCGAACCGACACCCCCTCGCCTTCCAGCGTGTCGGCGGCCTCCAGGCATCTCGCCACCATCGCCCCGTAGGCGAACACGGCACACGCATCCCCGGCCCGCACGATGCGCCCCTCGCCGACCCCGGGACCGTCGGCGATGAGCTCTCCTTCCTCCTTCGCCCAGTACTTCGCCTTCGGCTCGAGGAACACCACGGGGTCGGGGTCCTCGATCGCCAGGCGCAGGAGCCGGTAGCCGTCGAGCGCGGTCGAGGGGGCTACGACCTTCAGCCCGGCCGTGTGTGCGTAATAGGTCTCGGGGCTCTCGCCGTGATGCTCCTTGCCCCGGATCCCGCCGAACGAGGGGATCCGGATCACGATCGGCAGGTCCACGCGGCCCCTCGTGCGGTTCCGATACTTCGCGACGTGGGACACGATCTGCTCGAACGCCGGGTAGGAGAACCCGTCGAACTGCATCTCCACGACGCTTCTCCATCCGGTGAGCGCGAGCCCGATCGCAGCGCCGACGATGCCCGCCTCGGCGATCGGCGTGTCGAAGACTCGGTCCTCCCCGAACTTCGCCTGCAGGCCGTCGGTCACCCGGAAGACGCCGCCGAGCCTGCCCACGTCCTCGCCGTACACCAGCAGCCGCGGGTCGTCCTCCATCGCGTCGATCAGCGCACGATTGAGCGCCGCGGACAGGGTCCACTCAGCCACCGAGGGCCTCCTCGCGCTGGCGCGCCAGAACCGCCGGGGGATCGGCGAAGGTCCAGTCGAACATCCACTCGGCCGGTGGCGCCTCGGTCGCCGTGATCCCGGCCCGCACCTCGGCCACCCACGTGGCGGCCTCCTCGTCGCAGGTGCGCACGAAGTCCTCGTCGGCGCGGCCGGCGTTCAGCAGCCAGTTCCGGTAGCGGTCGATCGGATCGAATGCGCGCCAGCGCTCGACCTCGTCCTCGTCGCGATAGCGGGACGCATCGTCCGCGGTCGTGTGGGGGCCCATCCGGTAGGTGAGCGCTTCGATCAACGTCGGGCCGCCGCCGGAGCGCGCGCGCGACGGCCTCCCGCGTGACCCGGTAGACCGCGAGGACGTCATTGCCGTCCACCCGGACCCCCGGAAACCCGAGCCCCTCGGCTCGTTTCCAGATCTCCCCGGCCGTCTGCATCCCGGTGGGGACGCTGATCGCCCAGCCGTTGTTCTGGCAGAACAAGATCGCCGGCACCCCGAACACGGCCGCCATGTTCGCGCCTTCGTGGAAGTCGCCTTCGCTGGCGCTCCCGTCACCGAAGTAGGCGAGCGCGCACGCGTCGGCGCCGTCCCTCTGCAGTCCCATCGCCACACCGACCGCGTGGCAGATCTGCGTCGCCACCGGCACGCAGATCGGCCCGAATCGGGTGGCCCGTGGGTCGTATGGCCCGCCGTGCCAGGTCCCCCGGTGATACCAGAGGTACTGGACGGGGTCGACGCCGCGGACCAGTGCGGCGGCGAGCTCGCGGAACGTGGGGAAGGCCCAGTCCTCGGCTCCGAGCGCGAACGCAGAGCCCACCTGGGCGGCCTCCTGCCCCTCGAACGGCGGATAGACCGTGAGCTCGCCCTGGCGCTGCAGCGCCATGCACTCGCGATCGAGCCGCCGGGCACGGATCATCTGCCGAAGGAGCTCGCGCAGCTGCTCGGCGTCGAGGCCCACGTCAGGATCGCCCACGGCCGTGCCGTCGGGCTCCAGGATGCGGACCGGCGCGGTGCCGGCCCAGTGCGAGGGCGCGTCCACTTCAGCTCCTGGGTCGGGGACGCCGAGAGCATAGGAGATGAACCCCAGCGCTAGACTCCGCGACGTGGTTCCGAGCGCCTATCTCCGTGTGTTCCAGCCCCTCGATGCCTTCGATCGGCAGGAGCAGCTTCGCTGGGAGCGCTACCTCCTCACGAACATGTGGGTGCCCGGTCGCCGCCGGCGCTACCTCGACCACGCCCAGGACGGCCTGGGGGTCATCGCGCCCGCCGAGGGCGAGCACGCCGAGGTCCGCGTGGTCGACGGCCGCACGTACGTGAGCCCGTGGAGGATGCGCATGCGGGTGCTCGCCGCCGCGCTCGCGTTCCGCGAGGCCAAGCCGGTCGAGCTCGCCGAGCGGTTCCTGTCGAAGAAGGACGGGAAGCGTGTCGCCCGCGAGCTCGATCGTCTCCGCAGGCGCGACCCGCTCGCCGTGGCCTTCTGTCACCAGAGTCCCTGGCACGCGCCCATCCGGTGGTTCGTGCTCTTCGCTGACGGAGAGCGGTGGCTCGGCGAGGACGAGCACGGGCGCCTCCGCCTGCGGTACCGGACGACGGCGCGCCGCGCGCTCCGTCGTGCCGGCCAGGCGATCCCGGTCCTTCGCCGATCGGACCTCGGTCCGATCAGCGACCTCCTGATGGACCTGCACGAGTGGATCGCCCTGTTCGACCCGAGGTCGCTCGTCGAGCTCGACTACGGGAGCCTCTGCGACTTCCTCACCTGGGACGAACTCGACGACGACCGCAGCGTTCGCGATCTCGGCCTCGCGCTGGAAGCCTTGGAGCGTCGCGAGTTCCCGCGCTCGGCCGAGATCTACCAGGGCGTGCTGTCGCACTGGGCCGAGATCCGCGGCCACGAGCTCCTGAACTGAGCGGACCTCGGAGCAACGATGACCCTCCCGGAAGGGTTCATCAACGAGATGGACGAACCGCTTCGGCTCGTCGCCGGATCTCTTGGAGAGGAGGCCCGCGCCGCGAGCGAGCCGCTCAGCTTCGAGCAGTTCTTCGAGGCCGAAGCCCCCGCGCTCTTCCGTCGTCTCTGCGCGG
>JBKKAE010000115.1:0-3154 GCA_046714835.1 Actinomycetota bacterium
CTTGTCGTACAGCGCGAACTTCAGGCTGGGCCTGGGCCACAGCGGGTTCATCACGAACCCCTGCAGCCAGTCCCGGTGGGCGTTCAGCGCCGTCTCGTTCCCGGCGAGGATCCACATCGGGTCCTCGAACAGGATCTCGGCGAGCTGGCCGTAGATCTCGACGCGCTCGTCGGGGTCGGTGGTGGTCGAGGCGTCGTCGATCATCGAGGCGATCTGGTCCGGGTCCTCGTAGCCGTTCGCGAACCCGTGGATCTGGCCCCACGGGCCGTCGGGATGGATGTAGTCCCGCATGAACGCGTGCGGGTCGGCGTACGGGTCGGCGTTCTTCACCCACATCGCGTATTCGAGCGGATCCTGCGCGTGCGCCTCGTCGAACTGTGCCTCCGCCACGGCGAGGACGCGCACCCGGAAGTTCTCGTTGAGCCCCTCGAGCGAGTCCTTGAGGACGAGCGCGCCGACCTCGAAGAGGTTGGCCTCCTCCGTGATCACCGAGATCGTGAACCCCCGGTCCCACCACCCGGACTCGCGGAACAGCTCCTCGGCCCGAGCGAGATCCTGCTCGTAGACCGGCATGCTCTCGTCGTATCCGAGGACGCCCTGCGGGAAGTAGTGCGGGACCGGTGCCCCGAACCCGCCGAGCGCTCCGTCGATGAACCCCTGGTAGTCGAAGGCGTAGTTGAACGCCTGGCGGACGCGCGGATCCCAGAAGAAGTCCGTCGGGATCGTGTCCTCCGGTGGCAGGGCACCCTCGGGGATGTTCAGGTTCATGCCGATGTGGATCGGCTCGAGGAGGAATTCCCCCGCGAAGACCTCGACGCCATCGGCCCCCTCGACGTCGCCCACGAACGACGGGTCGGTCTCGATCGAATCGTAGTCGCCGGCGCGCAGACCGAGCACGCGCACGTCGGGGTCCGGGACGATCTCGAACCGCAGGTCCAGGTTCGCGGGCGTGCCCCAGTACTCCTCGTTCACCTCGAACAGCATGTTCTCGCCCCGGTTCCACGCGGTGAAGACGTACGGGCCGGTGCCGACCGGGTTCGTTTGCATGAACTCGTTCGGCTCGCCGGCGGTGATCCCGCCGTTCGCCTCGACGACCTCCTCCGACACGATCGACGCGACCGACTGTGTGACGACCGAGTTGAGGAAGGCGGCGTTGGGCTGGTTGAGCGTCACCTCGAACGTGGACTCGTCGACCACGGTCGTCTCGGTGATGATGTCGGCCAGCAGGCCCGCGTTCGCCTCAGGGAGGTCCATCTCCAGGACGCGGTCCCAGGAGTACTTCACGTCCTCGGCCGTGAGCGGGCTCCCGTCGTGGAAGCTGACGCCTTCCCGGATCGGGAACGTGTAGGTGAGTCCGTCCCCGGAGATCAAGCCGTTGTCCTCCGACGGGACCTCGGTGGCCAATCCCGGCTCCAGCTCCGGCCCTTCGGGACTGAACTCGACCAGGCGCTCGTACACCTGGAGGATCACGGACTCCCCGCCTTCACCCGGCTCCGCCTGGGCGGGGTCGAGGGACAGCGGCTCGTCGTCGGCGGCGTGGACGATCACGTCGGGATTCTGGACCTGCGCCCCGTCGCCGCCGCCCGGTGACGGGTCCCCGTCACCGTCGCCGCCGCCCGTGCACGCGGCCAGGACGAGCCCGAGCGCGAAGAGGAGGGAGAGAGCCCGCCTCCACGAAGAACCGCCACGGGCGTCCCCCGGAGCCCGTGTACCCGCGTGGCGTCCCGTGCGTGCCCCTCGCGCCGATGCGAGATGGCTTCCGGTGTCGTTCGACATCGACCCCCACCCTTCGTCGTCCGATGCGACCACTCGAGCGTCCGACCAGGACCGGACGACGAAGGGCCGCGCCCAGGCGCCAGTGTTCGGTGCATTGTGTATTCGTGTCAAGCCACACCAACCCCGGAAGGCGGCTACCGGGCCACCCTGAGCTGCTCCGCCATCCAATCCCCCGCGAGTGGCCGGTACTTGTACGGGATGTTGTTGCAGACGTGGTTGCCCTCGGGGTACATCACCAGCTCGGCGTTGGGGGCCTCCGCCGCGACGCGCTCGGCATGCTCATACGGAACCAGCCGGTCCTGGCGGCCGAAGATCACGAGGAACGGCTGCGTGACCTTCGGCAGCACTCCCGTGAGCGTCATCTCGTTCGCGACCGCCTGCGCTTCGTCCAGGTCCTTCGCGCCGGAATGGTGCAAGAACGTCTCGCGCGAGATCAAGGGCCGGTCGGCGATCAGCTCGCCGAACGAGTGAGCGCCGCCGATCGCGCATACGGCCTTCACGCGCGGCTCGAACGCCGCGGTCCGGGGCGCGTAGTACCCGCCGAGTGAAACGCCGACGACGCCGATCCGGTCGAGGTCGAGGTCCGTCCTGCCGGCGAGGTGGTCGAGCAGGGCGATGGGACCCACCTCGTAGTCCGGTCGGATGTGCGTGTGGTAGCCGGTCTCGCCCTGGCCCGGCCCGTCGAGCGAGACCGTTGCCACGCCGCGGGCGAGGAACACGTCCTCCCAGCGGAAGAACTCCTCCTTCGTGGAATCCAGGCCGGGGAGAAGGAGGACGAGAGGCGGGCGCTCGACGCCCGGCGGACGACGCAGGTTCGCCACCATCTGCGCGCCTTCGAGCGGGATCTCGAGGCGCTCCGCGGTCGGGTCGAGCAGCCGGTGGGCTTCGCGGATGGCCGAGACGGCTCGGTCCGAGGCGTCGCGATGCTTGTCGAGGTCGACCATCCACACGAACTTCGCGAAGTGGTAGGAAAGCGCGGCGCGAACCCACGCGTCGCCGGCCGAGAGCGGTCGGCCGCGCTCCTCGGCCTCGCGCGCGAGGTCGGCGTGCATGTCGCCGTTCGCGCACCAGGCGTCCAACCAATCCTCCCATCGCTCGAGGCCGCTCGTGATCCTGCCGAAGTCGTTCGGGTCGACACCCTGTGAGGTGAATCGTGGTGCCCAGTTCGCCGTCGCGGCCTCGATCCGCTCGTCACTCATCTCCACACACCTCCCGATCGGACGGACACGGTCATCGCCTCGACGTCTCCGGAGAGGCGGTCGAGGCTGTCGGCCCAGTGTCCCGGCATCGGCCGCACACGACAAGGCACCCGAGCGCGGTCAGTCCGGCGCGAATGTCCCTGTGACGAGCTCGCCTGCCGGCTCGTATGTGCCGATAA
>JBKKAE010000116.1:0-6154 GCA_046714835.1 Actinomycetota bacterium
GGCGCGAACTGCTCGATGGGGGTCCGATCGGAGGACCCCTCGGATACCAGAACGCGAACGCGGCGCTGTTCCTTCAGGCGTTCGTGGCGTAGCTCATCCTCGTCGCGCTGTCCGCTTCGTGGTGGAGAGCCATCGCAACGACTGTCATGGCGCTCCTCGCGGTCTCCTTGGTCATCATCGGATCGCCGGCGGCGGTCGCCCTCGCGGCCGGGGTGGGCACGGTCGGCATCCTCGCTCTGGTCGCCCGTCGGTGGATCCCAACGACGACCGTCGTCGCAGGAGGATTCCTGATCTGCCTCGTCGCAACCGTCGTGCTCGGCGGGACGTACGCTCCCCGTTCCGGGGACGGCGCGATCGATGCGGTCGCGAGCTCCTCCACCGAGACGCGACTCGCGCTGTGGCACGACGCGTGGTTCCTGATGGTCGAGCACCCGATCACCGGGATCGGCGCGGGGAGGTTCGCAGAAGAGAGCCAGGTGGCGGCCTCGGATCCCGATACACGACAGGCCCACCAGGAGTTCCTGCAGCTGGGCGCCGAGGTGGGGATCATCGGCGGTGTGCTCCTCGCCGCCGTCTTCGTGTGGATGATCGCACGAGCAGGACTCGATCACGGACCCGTCGGTGCGATCGTTGCGGCGGGGGTCGCCGCCTTGGGGATCCACGCCTGCGTCGACTACGTGCTGCATTTCCCGCTCGTCCCTGTCGCATCGGCGATCCTCGTCGGCGCGGCCTCGTTCCACGACCCGAGGAACGGATCGACTTCAAAGGAATCAGATGACTCCACATCGCCAACACCCATCGAGGACGGATCGAATGCCTGAACGAGCACAGTTGATCGGCGTGCTGCCGACATACCGCAGAGCGCACCTGCTCGGACGGACCTTGGCCGAGCTGGGGATGCAGACCCGACCGCTCGATCACCTGATCGTGGTGGATAACGAGGCGAGTGCCGAAACGGAATCGATCGTGGCATCCGCGTCGATCGTGGGGTGCGAGATCGAGTATCTCCCACAGGGCGAGAACATGGGATTCGCCGGAGGTGTCGCCGCGGGCATGCGCCGAGCGCTCGAGTTCGCCGAGGATTCCGATTGGATCGTTCTGCTCGACGATGACGACCCACCGCGATTCTCGTTCGCGCTCGAGCGGCTGGCTGCATTCGCCGCGGAGATGCGAGCGCGTGACCCGTTGACCGCGGCTGTGGGGATCAGCGGCGGCTGGTTCGATTGGCGGCGGGGACGGATGCGTCGAGTGACGGATTCCCAGCTCCGAGAGGAGGCCGTTCCAGTCGATCATGTGGCAGGCAACCAGCTGCCGTTCTTCCTGGTCGCCGCCGTGAGACGGGTCGGTGTCTTCTGCGAGGAGCTGTTCTTCGGATTCTCTGAGCTCGAGTTCGGACTCCGCCTCTGGACGACCGGATCCACGTTGTACGCCTACGGACCCCTCTGGTTGAAGAGCCGCGAACTGACCGGCCGCGTGAACCTCGAGCTCCGACCCTCGCGGCGCCTCCATCCCGTCAGCTGGCGCGACTACTACACGCTTCGGAACGCGATCTTCATCCTCCGGCGTTTCGGACATCCGAGGACCGCCCTCCGGGTCACGCTCGTGCACGGCCTCGCGAAACCCGCAGCCAACCTACTCATCTCCCCGAGCCGTGCGCTTGCACACCTCCGCGTCAACATGCGAGCGATCCGCGACGGATGGACCGATCGGATGGGGAGACGCGTGGAACCCGACGGCGGACGGCGCGTCGGCAAGGCCCGCGGATCCCACGACCTCTCGGAGACGGCGGCATGACGACGACGACCATGTTCGTGGGGAAGGAAGCCCGACGCCGCGCGGTGGCGATGGCGCGGAAGACGGCGAAGGTCGGCCTCCTTCCCCTCGGGATCGCGGGGCGGCGTCGCGCTCGCGATGTCGTGATCCTTGGATATCACCGGGTCGGCGTCGGGCGCGGCGAGATCGACATGCGCACATCCGTCTTCGAACAGCAGCTCGACCTGCTCGCATCTCGGGGCGAGGTCCGGTCGCTCGAGGATGCTCTTCAGCACGGCGGCGGCGTCGTGCTCACGTTTGATGACGGGACGCGCGACTTCTACGACACGGTCCTTCCCCTGCTGGTCGCCCGGAAGCTCCCCGCCGTGTTGTACCTGGCGACGGCCATGACGGACGCGTCGAACTCGCTCGGGCTCGGCCCCGGTGTCGGCTGGTCGATGCTCCAGGAATCCGTCGACACCGGACTTGTGACGGTCGGATCCCATACGCACATGCACTCGGATCTCGCGAGGGCTACGGAGAGCGAAGCAGAGGCGGAGATGCGCCGTTCGAAGGAGCTCATCGAGGATCGCTTGGGCTCAGCCTGCCGGCACTTCGCCTATCCATGGGGAGTCGGGTCGCCCGCCGCCGACACGGTCGCCCGGCGCCTTTTCGACACCGCTGCGATCGACGGATGGCGAACTAACCGCTGGGGGGCCATCGATCCTCATCGGCTCGGCCGAACCCCGATCCTTCGGAGCGACGGCACCCTGTTCTTCCGCATCAAGGTCCGCGGCATGCTCGACTCGGAGCGCCACATCTACCGATTGGCGCGACGCGGTCCGTGGAGGAAGCGATGATCCGGGTCGCCCACGTCGCCACGATCGATCTGACCCATCGGTACATGCTGCTGCCGCAGCTGCGACGGCTCCGCGACGAAGGGTTCGACGTCACCGCGATCAGTGCGACCGGTGAACATGTCCCCGCGTTAGAAGACGAAGGGATCCGCCACATCGCTCTCCGCAACGCGAGCCGGGCCTGGGACCCGGCTGCCGACGTGCGCATGGCCGCGGAACTCCACGGGATCTTCCGCCGAGAGCGATTCCACGTCGTTCACACGCATAACCCGAAGCCGGGCGTGGTCGGACGCCCGGTCGCCCGGGCAGCCCGTGTCCCGGTGGTCGTGAACACCGTCCATGGCTTCTACGCCACCCCGGACGACCGGCTCCGGCGTCGAGGCCCCGTCATGGCTCTCGAGGCATTCGCCGCCCGCTTCAGCGATCTCGAACTGTTCCAGAGCAACGAGGACCTCGAGTGGGCCCGCCGGAGCGGCGTCGTGCCTGCCGGCCGGTCGCGCTATCTCGGCAACGGCATCGATCTTCGACGGTTCGACCCGAACGAGACGTCGTCCGAGCGTCTGGCCGGCCTTCGATCGGAGCTCGGCATCTCCCCCACCGCGCCGGTGATCGGGACGGTTGGTCGACTCGTCGCCGAGAAGGGGCTGAGGGAACTGCTCGAAGCATCGGACCGGATCCGCATGCGGTACCCGGATGCGGTCTTCTTGGCAGTCGGGCCAGCGGACGAGGCGAAGGCAGACGCGATGGCCGCACGCGAAGTCGCCGACCGGCTCGTGTGCACGGGCTTCAGGAACGACATCGAGGACCTCCTGGCATTGATGGACGTGTTCGTCCTCCCATCGTGGCGTGAAGGGATGCCTCGCTCCGCGATCGAGGCGGGCGCCATGGGCCGGGCCCGGGTCCTCACGGACATCCGCGGGTGCCGCGAGGTTGTTCGACACGGCGAGGACGGGCTCCTCGTGCCGGTTCGTGACCCTGCAAGCCTCACCGCGGCGATCCTGCACCTGCTGGAGGATCCGTCGGAACGCGAGCGCCTCGGTCGTCGCGCACGAGAAGCAGCCGAGGTTCGGTTCGATGAGAACCGCGTGGCCGACACTATCGTCGACTCGTATCGGGAGCTGCTCTCACGGCGCGGGATCGTCGGACGATCCCTCCAGGGGGAATGGCTCCGCGGGATCACCATCCGCCGCGCGAGGAGACGCGACGTCCCCAGCATGGTTCGCCTGCACGCCGAGGACCTGCCGACGGCCTTCCACACGATGCTCGGCGAGGGCTTCCTCCGGCAGCTGTTCGTCGCGCAGGTCCGAGATCCGGGATGCGTGGCGCTGGTCGCGGAACGGGATGGTGTCGTCGTGGGCTACGCCTCAGCGATGGCGTCGATGCGCTCGTTCCGCCGCCGATTCCTCCTTCGCCACGGCCTCATCGCCGGCATCTTCGCAACACCGAGGCTCGTCAGGCCCGGCGTTCTGCGCCGCGTGCTCGAGACCCTTCGCTACCCCGAGCAGACGGACGGCTTGCCTGATGCCGAGATGGCCTTCATCGGCGTCCAACCACGTATCCCACCAGGCGTGGGAACCGAGCTGTGACGTGGCTTGCTCGAAGGTCTCGGAGCGAAGGGCGTCCGGAAGGCGAAGGGCTTCGTCGGGCGCGACAACCGAGCGATGAACGTTATGGTCCGCCGTCTCGGCTTCCAACTCCGCGGTGAAGTCACACTCCACGACGGTTCCCCCAACTATGTCTACGAGGTCGAATGTCCGCAACCATCGCCTGTCTCGTGAGCCTCGTCTTGATGCCGCTCGCCGTTCGCGCTGGTCGCGCGACGGGTCTCCTCGACCGGCCGGCGCCCAGCGACCTGAAGATCCATTCGATGCCCGTCTCAGTGTTGGGCGGTCCGGCAGCGCTCACGGGCGCGATGGTCGGACTGGCCGTCATGGGTGAGCTCGAGCTCAGCCTCGCCGTGGGTGTCATCGTCGCCATCGCCGTTGGCGTCATCGACGATGCCAAACCCCTTCCGCCGTGGCCGCGCCTCCTGATGATCGGGGTCGCAGGTGCCATCTTGGGTCAGGCAGTAGGCGGGCCCCTGGGTCTCGTCACGACATCCTCGATCACCCTCCTCCTCGGGCTCGCGTGCGCGAACGCCGTCAACATCGTGGACGGTCAGGACGGGCTGGCGGGGGGGCTCGCGGCGCTCGCGACCCTGTCCATGGGTGTCTCTTCCCACGTTCTCGGCGTCGCCGACGGGCTCCCCCTCGGACTCGCGGCAGGCGGCAGCCTCCTGGTCTTCCTCCTGTGGAACGCGCCGCCGGCCAGCCTGTTCCTCGGCAACGGCGGAGCGTACGGGATCGGGATCGTCCTCGCGGCGCAGGCAGGCGCACTTGTGATCGAGGGACCGCGAGGCTTGATCGCCGCCGGGATCTGCTTGGGGTTCTTCGCGTTCGAGCTGGTCCTTACGACCATCCGGCGATCCGGATCCCGGAGCCCGGTCCTGACCGGTGATCGTGGACACTCCTACGACCTGCTGGCGGTTCGGCTGGGGAGCCGGTCGCGGTCGACGCTCATGGTCCTGGCGACCGGAGCTGCGTGTGGCGGGCTCGGGATCCTGGCGGCTGCCACTTCGACGCCGGGGACGATCGCCATCGCGATCGTCTTCCTCCTGATCACGGGCCTCGCGGGATGGGTCTTCCTCCACGCGGGTGACCTCTCTCACAACCCTGCACGCTGACAGACGCATGATCCTTCGACAGATGAGGAGACAGATGAACGCCATTTCCCACCCCAACCCATCCTCGCGAGGAGAGGAGGCCGAGTCCGCGGAAGACATCCCATTGGCAAGGCCTCGCGTCCTCGATCCAGAGGGCGTGCAGGCGCTCGTCGGTGACATCCTCGTCAGAGGGCCCCTGACGAACGGTCCCCTCGTGCGAACCCTCGAGGAACGGGCGGCTCGATACCTCGGGGTTCGTCACTGCGTGGCCGTCTCGTCCTGCACCGCGGGACTCATGCTCGTCCTTCGCGCGTCTGACCTCGCCGGAGACGTCGTGGTGCCGTCGTTCACGTTCGCAGCCACGGCACACGCCGTCGCTTGGAACGGCCTACGACCGGTCTTCGTGGACATCGACCCCAGCACCCTCACCCTCTCGCCGGACTCGGTTCGGCGAGCCATCGGCAGCCAGACGTCGGCGATCCTGGCGACCCATATCTTCGGCACGCCGTGCAGGGTCGAGGAGCTTCGCGAGATCGCCGAAGAGCATGGGGTGCGGCTCGTCTTCGACGCAGCACACGCGTTCGGATCCCGGCACGGTGACCGCATGGTGGGGGGGTTCGGCGATGCGGAGGTGTTCAGCCTGTCGCCGACCAAGGTCTTGTTCTCCGGTGAAGGAGGCCTGATCACCACAGATGACGATCTGCTCGCCGAGCGCTGCCGGATCGGACGGGACTACGGGAACCCCGGGGACTACGACTGTCGGTTCGTCGGCCTCAACGCGCGCATGTCTGAACTCCACGCAGCTGTGGCGCTGGCATCCTTCGACGACCTGGAGGACCGGCTC
>JBKKAE010000117.1:0-2920 GCA_046714835.1 Actinomycetota bacterium
GTCGCGAAGTGGGTCGACGCCGATCAGGTAGAGGACATCGATCTCGCGGTTCGCGCAGGCCTCCAGGATCCCCTTGGAGTCGCGGCCGGGCTCCCGACCGATCGCGGCCTTCCAACGACTCTCGACCGCGCCGGCCTCGCCCAAGGAACGTCCCCCGGGAAGCAGGGACGGATGCACCCCCGCGCGGAGCGCGCCCCGGTCTCCGGCACGCCGGGTGACGTACGCGAACCGAGCGCCCGATCCGACGAGATGCGTCTGGGCCGCGTCGGCGGCGCCCGATCGCTCGCCGGCGATCACCAGGGCGTCCTCGCCGGCGGCGCGGAGCGCCTCCAGCGCCTCATCCATCATCGGGTCCGCACCGCCGGCGAGCGGCCGGGCCTCGTCCCCCGGTCGAACCAGGATGTGGGTCGCCACGTCGTGCAACCTCGTCCGCCGCGGGTGCAGCACCCAGATCCGCGCGCCTGCGGTTGCGGCCTTCCGCAGCCGCAGATGCAGGATCGGAACCTCCTGCTCGGCGTCCAACCCGACGACCAGGATCACCGGCGCGCGCTCGACGTCGCGGTACGTCACGCCCATCGGCGCGCGCGCGGCGAACCGCTCGGCCGCCGGCGCGCCGCTCCCCCGCCGGTGATCGAGGTCGTTCGTCTTGAAGACCGTTCGAGTCAACTTCGACAACGCGTAGTAGTCCTCGTCCATCAGGCGACCGCCCGTCAGCACTCCGACGCGCGCACCGTCGACCCAGCCCGCGATCTTCGTGAACACCTCGCCGAACGAGGCCGGCTCCAGCCCGTGGTCCCGGATCAGCGGCGTCGTGATCCGACCCGGCGAGTCCGGGAACCGATAGGCGTACCGGCCCTTGTCGCACAACCACGCGTCGTTCACGTCGTACTCGTCACGGGCCAGATGCCGAACGACCTCGCCGCGACGGACGTCGACGCGCATGTTGCAGCCGGCGGAGCAATGCGGGCACACGGAATCGCCGTAGGTGAGGTCGAAGGGGCGCGCCGCGAACCGATAGGGCGTCGACGTCAGCGCACCCACCGGGCAGATCTGCACGGTGTTCCCGCTGAACGGCGACCGGAAATCTTCGCCGGCGGCGATCGAGACCCGCTCTCCGGCGCCGCGCGCGAAGAGCTCGAGGAACCGGTCGCCCGAGATCTCGTCGCAGAACCTCGTGCAGCGGGCGCACAGGATGCATCGCTCGCGATCCAGTCCGACGAGCGGCGACATCGGGATGGGCTTGGGGAACACGCGCTTCGCCTCCCGGAACCGCGTGTCCCCCGGCCCGTAGGCGAGCGCCTGATCCTGGAGCGGGCACTCCCCCCCGCGATCGCAGATCGGACAATCGAGCGGGTGGTTCAGCAGGAGGAACTCGATGTTCGCGCGTTGGGCGTCGGCGACCTCCGGGTCGCTGTTCTGCGTCCGCACCGTCATCCCCGGCGCGACCGTCATCGTGCAGGAGGTCGCGAGCTTCGGCTGGCCCTCGACCCTGACGTAGCACTGACGACAGGCGCCGGCGGGCTTCAGGAGCGGATGGTCGCAGAACCGAGGGACCTCGATGCCCAGCTGCTCGGCGGCACGGATGATCAGCGTCCCGGCGGGGACGGTGACCTCCTTCCCGTCGACGGTGAGGGTCACATCGGAGCTCATACCGCCGAGGCCACCTTCACGTGTTCCTCTCGGAGCGGACATCGGCCCGACCGAACGTGCTCCTCGAACTCCTCCCGGAAGTGCTTGAGGCTCGAATCGATCACGGACGCCGCGCCGTCGGCCAGCGCGCAGAAGGCGCGGAACATGATGTGCTTGCCCATGTCCGCCATCACTGGGATGTCCTCGGCCTTGCCGTACCCGTCGGCGATCCGACCGAGCACGCGCTCCGCCCACCACGTCCCCTCGCGGCACGGCGTGCACTTGCCGCAGGACTCGTGCGCGTAGAAGCGGGTCATCCGTTGTGCCGCGTCCACGACGCAGTCGGACTCGTCGAGGACCATGATCGCCCCGGTGCCGAGAAGCGAACCGGCCGCCGCCACGGACTCGTAGTCGAGCGGCGTGTCGATGTGCTCGGCGGTGAGCAACGGCGTCGAGGACCCGCCCGGCGTCCACGCTTTCAACGATCGCCCGTCGAGCACCCCGCCGGCCACGTCCTCGAGCAGGACACGAAGCGGCGTCCCGAGCGGGAGCTCGTAGTTGCCCGGGCGCTCCACCTTGCCGGAGATCGTGAACAGCTTGGTACCGGGTGACTTCTCCGTGCCCATCTCGCGATACCACTCCGGTCCACGGACGACGATGTCGGGCACCGACATCAGGGTCTCGACGTTGTTGATCACGGTCGGCGAGGCGTAGAGCCCCTCGACCGCGGGGAAGGGGGGACGCAGCCTCGGCTGTCCTCGGAACCCCTCGAGGGAACTCAGGAGCGCGGTCTCCTCGCCACAGATGTAGGCCCCCGCCCCTCGGTGCAACACGATGTCGAGGTCGACGTCGCTCCCGGCGATCCCTCGTCCGAAGAACCCGGCTCCGTACGCCTCGCCGATCGCCTTCTCGAGGATCAGGCCCTGCGCCAGGTACTCGCCGCGGACGTAGATGAACGCCGTCCGACAGCCGATCGCGAGCGCCGCGATCGCGGTCCCCTCCAGCAGGCGGTGGGGGTCGCGTTCGACGAGCTCGCGGTTGTTGCACGTCCCGGGCTCGGATTCGTCGAAGTTGACGACGACGTAGGTGGGCTTGCCGGTGTTCGTCGGGACGAACGACCACTTCGTCCCGGTCGCGAACCCGGCGCCACCGCGGCCCCGCAGACCGGACGCCTTCACCGTGTCGATGATCGCGACGGGCTCCATGTTGAGCGCGTTCTTCAGCGCCTCGTAGCCGCCCTTCGCCCGGTAGCCGTCGATCCCGATCACGGCCGCGTCGTCCCAGTCGCGGG
>JBKKAE010000118.1:0-4573 GCA_046714835.1 Actinomycetota bacterium
GACTGGAAGTCCGGGCCGGCCGCCTCTCGATCGCTGGGCGCGACGCGGAGACGATCGCTCGTGAGCACGGGACCCCGCTGTACGTGTACGACCTCGTCCGAGCCGAAGAGCAGGTCCGAGCGCTCCAGGGAGCGCTCGGACATGCCGGGCTCCGGCACAAGGTCCGGCTCGCGCTGAAGGCGCAGCGCGAGCCGGCGTTCCTCGCAACACTCCGAGGCCTCGGAGCTCCCGGGACGCCGGAGAGCATCGGGATGGACGTGTGCTCGCCGGGGGAGATCCGGTGGGCGATGGATCACGGGTGGAAGGCCGAGGAGATCAGCTACACCGGGACCAACATGTCGGCGCGCGACCTGGATGCCGTCCTCGAGTCGGGCGTGCACCTCAACGTGGATCTGCTCAGCCAGCTCGACCGTGTCGGCAGGCGAGCTCCCGGGACTTCGGTCGGCGTCCGCATCAACCCTCGGATCGGCGCCGCATTCCCCGGCGGAGGCCAAACCTACGCCGGAGACCGGCCGACGAAGTTCGGGATCTATCCGGAGCGGCTCGGCGAGGTCCTGGACATCGCGCGCACGCACGACCTCAGCATCGACACGGTGCACGTGCACGCGGGCTACCTCTATCTGAGCGACGCCCTTCCCGTCGTGGACGAGACGATGCGTCGCGTGGCTGCCGCGGCCCGGGTGCTGATGGACGCGGGCTGCCCGATCGTCGAGGTCAACACCGGAGGTGGTCTCGGCGTGCGGTTCCGGCCGACGGATCATCCGCTGGACCTCGATGCGTGGGCGGACGTCCTCGCGCAGCACCTGGGGCCGCTCGATGTCGTCGTGGGCACCGAACCCGGGGAGTTCCTCGCGAAGGAGAGCGCGGTGCATCTCGCCGAGGTGGTGAGCGTCGAGGACCGTGACGGGACGACGTTCGTCGGTCTGGACACCGGCTGGAACGTGATGAACGAGCACTTCGTGTACAGGATCCCGTTCCACCCGATCCTGTGCCGAGCCGCGGATGCCGAACCGGTCGCGAACGTGACCGTGTCCGGTCACATCAACGAGGGCAACGACCTGTTCGCCGAGAACCATCCGATGCCGGAGGTCGGGGAGGGCGACATCGTGGCGATCCCGAACGTCGGCTCGTACAACGCCTCCATGGTCTCGGTCCACTGCTTGCGCCCCGAGCCCTCGACCGTGTTCTTCTCGGATCGGCTGTGAGCGAGCTGCCGGTCGCCCAAGAGTGGTTCCGCATGCAGCGCGTCACCGAGGACGTCGTGCTGCTCGTGGAGGACCATCTCGACACGTTCTTCGAGTCCAACGTGTGGCACGTCCGGGGCCGGGATCGCGACCTCGTCGTGGACACGGGCAACGGGATCGGTGACCTCCGAGCGGCGCTGGAGCCGTTCGCGGGCGATCGGCCGCTCGTGGCCGTCGCCACGCACGATCACTTCGACCATATCGGCGGGCTCCACGCCTTCGACGAGCGCTGGTGTCACGAGGCCGACGCCGGCGGGATCCGCGAACCGGAGGGGCTCGCGTTGCGGCGGGAAGACTTCCGGTCCGGCCTCGAGGCCGAGATCCGCTGGTACGGCTACGAGCCCCCCGAGCGCGTGATCAAGGCATCGCCGCGAGCGTCCTTCGACGTCGCCGGATGGCGAACGACCGCGACGGAGCCGACCCGCCTCCTGGTCGAAGGAGATGTCGTGGATCTCGGAGATCGGGCCTTCGAGGTCCTGCACGTCCCAGGGCACACGGCCGGGTCGATCGCGCTCTGGAACCCGGCGGGCGGGCTGCTGTTCACAGGGGACACCGCGGCGCTGGAGGACCCTCTGTACGCGGAGGACGAGGAGGCCTTCGTCGCTTCGCTCGAGCGACTCCGGGAGCTCCCCGTGGAGCTGGTCTGTGCCGGCCATTCACGGCCGTTCGGTCGCGCCGAGCTCAGGTCCTTGATCGACGAGCAGCTCGAGGAGCGCAGGTAGCCGGGTCAGGCGAAGCGGACCGTGAACTCGGCGTCGGCGGTCGACCAGCCGCTGAAGCCGAGCCGGACCACGAGCGACCGACACGAGCCGCCCCAGCCGGCAGCCGTCCGCCACTGAAGGAGCAGTCGTCCGTTGGTGACGTTCGCCTGCACGTTGGCGGGCCGGTCGGCCCCGATCGTCTCGCCGGTCGCGCAATCGACGGCGCGCACCAGCGGGTATCCGTTCGCGAAGACGGGACCACGGGGCCGCCCGCCCAGCTTCAGGATGATCGGGATCACGCGTCCGGCCGAGAACGCCGTCTGGTTCGTGATCGGGCCTCCGATGTCGTCGAAGACGACGTACCCGTGGGTCGCGGTCCCGACATTGCCTTCGGCATCCGTGCCCGTGACCGTGAACCGATGTGAGCCGAGACCATTGGGAACGACCTCGCCGTCCGACACGGGTCCCTCGCAGGTGCCCACGCCCGAGCCGCCCGACTCGTCGGTGCAGAAGTAGTCGGCGATCATGCCCTCGCCCTTGGTCAAGATCGAACCGTCGGCGGGGGAGACGATGGTGACGACGGGGGCGGTCTCGTCGGGGGCGGCCACGGGGTCGATCCTCCCCACACGGTTCGTGCCGGGTGCGCTGAACCAGATCGCTCCGTCTGCCCCGACCGCGATACCCGTCGGCGTTGCCCCCTCACCGAGGGGGATCTCGACGATGGTGCCACCGAGGCTCATCCGGCCGACGGCGTCGGCCGAGCTTTCCGTGAACCACAGGGCGCCGTCGAGGCCCACCGTGATGCCGTTCAGGCCGGCGCCGGGAGTCGGAACGGGGTACTCGACGAACCCACCACCGCCCGTCATGCGCACGATCGTGTTCGTGGTCCGGGCGGTGAACCACAGCGCACCGTCGGGACCGAGCGTGATCCACTGCGGACCGTGGGCCGGGCCGGGGAGCGGGATCTCGGTCATGACGCCGTCGACCGTGATCCGACCGATCGCGTTCGCCGTCGTCAGGGTGAACCAGACTGCGCCGTCGGGGCCGGTCGTGATGCCAAGGGGAGCCGCCAGCGGCGTGAGGGTCGGCCACTCGGTGAGCTCCCCGTCGAGGGTGATCCGACCGATCGCGCTGACCCCCCGCTGCGTGAACCACAGGGCACCGTCGGGACCGACCGTGATGCCGGTCGGCCTGGATCGGTCGCTGAGGAAGAACTCGGTGAGGTCCCCCGCGGCGGTGAGCCGCCCGATGCGATTCCCGTTGTGCTCGGTGAACCACATCGCCCCGTCGGGACCCTTCACGATGTCGTAGGGGTCCGCGCCCGATTCCAAACCGATCGGGGCGTGCACACCCTCTTGGTCGACGCGCTCGATCTCAGACGCGAACCGATTCGCGACCCATGTCATGCCGTCCGGACCGGCCGCGAGCCCCTGCGGGAACGAGTCCGTCGCGGGGAGGTCGAACCACGTGGGTGTGGTCGCGGCCGACGGCTGGGCGGCCGCGACAAGCGACGCCAGGATCACCAAGGTCGCCGCGGCCACGAGAGAAACAGCGTGCTTGCGTCGTACCACGTTTGAGGTATCGGCCGCATGGCCTCGTTCCCGTACCGGGCGAAGGTCGGTAGCATCCGCCGGAAGGGGGAGGCCGAGAGTATGCTCCGCCGATGCCTTCGGCCGAGCCACTCGTGGTGATCGCCGGCCGCCTCGTGGACGTGGCGGCCGGCGACGTGCTCAGGGATCGGGCGCTCGTGCTGGACGGCGACCGGATCAAGGACGTGGTCGCCTCCTCAGAAGCGCCTTCGGACGCCCGCACCATCGATCTCTCAGGCCGGACCGTTCTGCCCGGCCTGATCGACTGTCACGCGCACCTGATCGGGCAGTTGGACGACGGGCAGGGGTACGCCTCCCTCGTGAACCGCTCGTCGGCGCAGGAGGCGCTGACCGGCGTCACGAACGCCCTCGCCACGCTGCTCGGAGGCGTGACGACCGTGCGCGACGTCGGGACGTTCCACGCGTTCGTGGATCTGGCGCTCCGAGAGGCGATCGACGATGGCAGGATCCCCGGTCCCCGGATGATGTGTGCCGGCGCCTACGTGACGTGCCCGGGGGGCGGAGGCGACATCACCGGCCTGCCCCCCGAGGTCCCGGTGGCGGATGAGCTCCGCGTGGGTGTCTCGTCCGGCGCTGAGCAGGTCCGCGCGAACGTCCGGCGCATCTTCGATGCCGGTGCCGACTTCATCAAGGTCCTCGCCACGGGTGCGGTCCTCACGTCGGGCACGAACCCCGGCGAGCCCGAACTGACCGAGGAGGAGATCAGAGCGGCGGTCGAAGAAGCGGAGGCGAGAGGGAGTCACGTCGCCGCGCACGCCCACGGCGCGGAGGGCGAGAAGCGCGCGATCCGCGCCGGCGTCCGGTCGATCGAGCATGGAAGCTTGATCGATGACGAGACGATCTACCTCATTGTCGATCGAGGCACGTATCTGGTCGCAGACATGTTCGACGGCGACTGGATGATCCAGGAAGGTCCGCGGCTCGGGTATTCGGACGAGGTGCTCCGGAAGACGGAGATGACCAACGACGCGCAGCGAGAGAACTTCGCCAAAGCGGTCAAGGCCGGGGTGAAGATCGC
>JBKKAE010000119.1:0-2538 GCA_046714835.1 Actinomycetota bacterium
TCTCGGGGAAGACCTCCCGGAACTCGTTGGCGAGCTGCGCGCCGAGCGACTTGTTGGGGGCGATCACCAGGGTCGGGCGCTGCACCCGTTCGACCAAGTGGGCCACCGTGAACGTCTTCCCGGTCCCTGTCGCCCCGAGGAGCGTGACTTGCCTCTCCCCCGCCTGGATGCCCTCGACGAGCTGCTCGATGGCGTCCGGCTGGTCACCGGACGGGCTGAACTCGGAGGAGATCTTGAAGGGGGGCATGCGCCCACCCAGTCTAGGAGGGAGGAGGGACAACGCTGGAGCTCCGAAGGCGGATCGAGTCGAAGATCGCCCGGACCTGCCGGCGCACGCTGGAGCTCGTCAGACCCCGGTAGTAAGCGACAGAGATCTGCACGAAGCGCCCGTCGGCGGCGAACAGCCGATTCACGTACACGTAGCCGCTCGGTTCGTCCTGGTAGACCAACTCGATCCCCTCCAGGGCCTCCTGCTGGACGGGAGACCGACGCAGCTCGTCGCTGCCCTCAACGAGCCCGTCTGCGATCTCGTGCAGTTGAGGAAGTGGGTCGCGCTCGGCGGCGAGGTAGGTGTCGGATGCGTAGACGTAGAAGTCCATCAGGCTGCCCTCGATAATGACCTCCCAGAGGTCACCATCGAAGCTCGCCTCAACAGGCTCGTCCGGGACGGGCGCGACGAAGGAGAGCGACCGATCCACTGTGTGCCATCGTCGCCAGCCCGGCGGTGTGCCCGGGACGACGCCGGCCACTCGGAGCTCCATCGTCTCGAGTGACAAGGGTGGGGTGGTGGTCGGCGACGGCGTCCTGCTCAGCGACGACGATCCAGGAGCGGTGGACGCTGGCGATGCCATATCCGCGGTCCGGACGCGGTCGGCGACGACTCCAACGACGAGAGCGAGCGCGAGCGCGCCAAGCAAGGCTCCGGCCAGGAGCCACCAGGTCACCCGTCGGGAGCCGGGGAACGGCCCGGGGGCTGGCGGAAGGCCCGGCGGCGGTGGCGGAAACGGCTGGTCCATCGGTGCGTTCACGGGCTCACATGCGGCCGGCCGCGATGATCCGGTCGAGGAACCGGCGGGTGGCCTCCTCGCGGGGCTGGGAGAAGATCTGTGCGGGAGGTCCTACCTCCAGCAACGTCCCCTCCTCGAGGAACGCCACCCGGTTCGCGACGTCGCGGGCGAAGCCCATCTCGTGGGTCGCGATCACCATGGTCATGCCGGCGGCGGCCAGCTCGCGGATCGCGTCGAGGACCTCGGCGATCAAGACCGGATCCAGCGCGCTCGTGACCTCGTCCAGCAGCATCACGTCGGGGTCCATCGCGAGGGCCCGCGCGATCGCCACGCGCTGCTGCTGCCCACCGGAGAGTCGATCCGGGTAGTCCTCGGCCTTGTCGAGGAGTCCGAACCGTGTGAGCAGCTCGGTAGCTTTCTCGCGAGCCTCTGTCGGACCGCGACCGAGAGCCTTCTCCTGTGCGAGCGTGACGTTGCGCAAGACGGTCATGTGAGGGAACAGGTTGAACGCTTGGAACACGATGCCGATCCTTCGCCGGACGGCGTTCTCGTCGACGCCCGCCGCCGTGGCCTCGTGGCCCTCGCTCCAGATGCGGCCGGCGTCGACCGTCTCTAGGAGGTCGATGCACCGCAGGAGCGTCGACTTGCCCGAGCCGCTCGCCCCGATCAGACAGACGACCTCGTGGTCCTCGACCGTCAGGTCGATCCCACGGAGTACCTCGAGGTCCCCGAAGGACTTGTGCAGGCCCTCGATGCGGATCGCCTCGGTCACAGGGCACCGCCTCCCTGACGCTTCCTTCTCTCTCTCGCGATCAACCAGTCGACGAACCGCGCCTGCGGGATCGTGATGGCGACGTAGATCACCGCGAGCGCGACGTAGGGCGTGAAATTGAAGTCCTGCGCCTGGATGATCTGTGCTCGCAGCAGGGCTTCGGTGTAACCGAGGAACGCGATCAACGCCGAGTCCTTCTGGAGGCCGATGAAGTCGTTCAGGAGCGGGGGGATCACGCGGCGCACGGCCTGCGGGACCACGACATGTCGGAGGGCCTGCCCGCGGGTGAGCCCGAGCGACCGCGCGGCCGCGATCTGGCTCGGATGGATCGACTCGATCCCCGCGCGGTAGACCTCCGCGACGTACGCTGAGTAGACGAGGGTGAGCGCGATGATCGCCCAGAACAGGTCCGAGTCGGGAAGCCCTCGAAGCTCCAGTGCCGGCATCCCGTATCCGAGCATCGCGATCACGAGGATGGTCGGCACCCCACGGAACAGGTCTGTGTACGCGGCCGCCATGATGCGAAGCGGGGTGAACACCGGACCGGGCAGGCTCCGGAGCACCGCGATGAGCAACCCGAAGAGCAGCACCAAAACCTCGGCGACGGAGAAGATGAACACGTTTCGCCCGAACTTCGCCAGGATCTCCGGGAAGGCGTAGGCGAACTCCTCGGCGTCGAAGAAGGAGCGCCGCACCTCGGGCCAGCCCGAGGAGTTCACGATCAGCAGGCCGACGACCGTGAAGAAGACGACCGTACTG
>JBKKAE010000120.1:0-10203 GCA_046714835.1 Actinomycetota bacterium
ACCGTGCCTCTCTCGACGAGCTCGCCACCATCGATCGCGAGAGCCTCGACATCACGCTCCGCACGACGATGGACATCCTCGAAGCGATCGCGACCCAGACACTGTCCGCCATCGAGCTCCGGACCGATCGGCTCTATGTCGCCAACCACTTCGTGGGGCCGGGGGTGGCGATCGGCGACATCGCGTCGGTCCAGCGTACCGACACGCCCGAGCATCTGGACCGCTACGAGCAGCGACTCCGCGCCTACCCGCGGTACCTGGAGGCGAGCGCGGAGATCGCGCGCGAGGGGATCGCGACCGGCGTCGTGTCGCCTCGGACGGTCGTCGAGCGCGCCGTCGCGCAGGTGGAGCGCATCGTCGCGATGCCTGCCGAGGAGGCGCCGCCGCTCGCCGCGGTCGCCGAGGACGACGCGGCGGCGCGCGAGCGGATCGCCGGTGTGTGGAACGACGCGGTGGCCCCGGCGTTCGCTCGGTTCCTTCATGTGCTCCGCGAGTACCTCCCGCACGCCGCGGAGAGCAACGCCGTCACGGACCTTCCGGGCGGCGACGCCATCTACGCCGCGGAGATCCGTTCCTGGACCACGCTCCCCCTCGATCCGCGAGAGGTGCACGAGCTCGGCAACGAGCGGTGGGATGCGATCCAGGCGGAACGGTTCGAGGTCGCCGCGCGGCTCGGCTACGACGACCCCGCGAAAGCGACGGAGGATCGGAAGGCATCGGGGAAGGACACCCCTGCTTCGGCGGAAGTCTTGGTCGGGCTCGTCGAGGATCAGGTGCGGCGGAGCTGGGACATCGCTCCGCAGTGGTTCGGCAGGCTCCCGAAGGCGAACTGCCGCGTCCGAGAGGTCGAGGCGTACCGGGCGGCGGACATGGCCGCCGCCTTCTACATGCCGCCGACGGCAGACGGTGGACGCCCCGGCACCTACTACATCAACACCCACGATCTGGACGGCATGGCGCTTCACCAGATCCCGGCGGTCACGTTCCACGAAGCGAATCCAGGGCACCACTTCCAGATCGCGCTCGAGATGGAGTTCGACGAGCGTCCCTCGCTCCGTCGGTTCGGCGGGCTCCTGGCCGGCGCCTCGTTCGCCGAGGGCTGGGGTCTCTACAGCGAGCGGCTGGCCGACGAGATGGGCCTTTATCTCGACGACTGGGAGCGGCTCGGGATGCTCGCGGGCCAGGCGCATCGCGCGGCTCGCCTGATCACGGACACCGGGCTCCACGCGTTCGGGTGGTCGAGACAGGACGCGATCGAGAAGTTGGTGGCCGGGGGCTCACCGCGAGGCGAGTCGGAAACGGAGGTCGACCGCTACATCGCGCTGCCGGCGCAAGCGCTCGCGTATATGGTCGGCATGGTGGAGATCGAGGACGCACGGCGCCGCGCGGAGGAGAAAGCCAAAAAGACGGAGGGCACCGCCTTCGACCTCAAGGGCTTCCACGACCGACTCCTCGCGCTCGGACAACTGCCTCTCCAGGCGCTCCGGCGCGAGCTGGGTTAGTTCAGGAGAGTCCAACCCGACTCACGCTGGCTTGCGCGCCCGGAGCAGCAGGTAGTCGAGGACTCCCCGCTCCCACAGCACGTCGGCCTGGTCGAGCATCGTGCGCGCGGCGAGGCGGTCGCGGACGAAGCGCAGGGCGGGCGCGATCACACGATCGCCGACGAGCTCGGACTCCACGTCGACGAAGCCCGAGGTCGCGGCCGCGGCGGCGATCTGCTCCGATGAGGCCGCGGCGCCCGACCGAAGCCCCCAGACGCGCAGCATCGCGACCGCTGCGACCGCCTCCCTGAAGCCCGCCGGCCGACGGAGCGTCGGCACGTCGGACATCGTCAGAACGCCGCCGGGGCGCAGCACGCGGAACGCTTCGGCGAGGAACCGCTCTCGCGAGGAGAAGTGGAACGCGGCCTCCACGCTGATCACGCCGTCGAACGAGCCGTCCGCGAACGGGAGCCGGACCGCGTCCGCACACACGCCGAGGGCGCCTGCGTCCCGCAGGCGCCCACGCCCCGCCTGCAGCTGGGACCACGTGATGTTCACCGCCGTGAGCGACCGGGGACGCGCGACCTCCGCGATCAGCGGGTCTTGCGCCGCGAGGCCGTTGCCGACGTCGAGGACGTCACCACCGACCGGGAGCTCGGCAGCGATCCGCTCGACGAGGCGGCGCACCGCGACGGGTGCCTCGTCCGGATCGCCGCCGTCCCCTTCCCAGAGCCCCAGGTTCAACCAACCGGGCGCGAGTGCGAGGAAGAAGTCGGGGCCGATCGAGTCGTAGACGGTGGCCGCGGGATTGGCGCCGTACCGGAGCATCGCGATCGCGTGCCGAACGTTCTCGCGGGTGATGCCGACCCCCGTCACGCCGCCGCCCGCCAGGCGTCGCGCAGCCTGACCTTCGCGCCGGTCCGGAGCACCGCTCCCGCGTACACCCGGCCGGCTAGAGGGATCAGGAGCGCGGTCGAGCCGAGCACGATCGCGAGCGACGCGGCGATCTCCCACCGGGTGGCGGAGCCGAGCACCATACGGACGGGCATCGCGAGCGCCGAGGAGAACGGCAGCAGCGAGGCCACTCTCGCGATCGTCGAGTCCGGATCCTGCAGCGCGCCGACCGAGATCAGGAAGGAGGCGAACACCAACAGGTTGATCGGCACGATCGCGTTCTGGAGCTCTTCCATCCGCGACACGAGGGCTCCCGCGACGGCGAACATCGCCGCATAGAACGCGAATCCGAGGACGAACCATCCGATCGTGAGCGCCGCGGCCGAGAACGTGTTCGCGGGGATGTCGATCGCACCCGTCACGGTGGCGAGCGCGATAGCGAGCGTGGCGATGAAGATGAGCTGCAGGAGACCGAGCACGCCGATGCCCGCGATCTTGCCCGCCATCAGTTGCCTGGCCCGGATCGCCGACAGGAGCACCTCGACGACGCGAGAGCTCTTCTCCTCGATCACCCCCGTGGCCACCCAGATCCCGTAGCCGAAGAGCTGCCCGTAGAGCAGCAGGACGGCCACGAACGCGACCGCCGCCTTCGAGTCCCGATCCGGATCGGGAGGCAGGATCGGCGAGGCGTCGACCGGATGTTGGTCCTTGAGCTCTTCGACGGTCGGGTCGGGGACGCCCGCCTCGGAAAGCGCCGCATCGATCCGGAGCCCGATCGCCGCGCCCTGCACGAGCTGATCGAGCAGGTCGGGGGGACCTCGGAGCACACGGAGCGTCGCCGTCCCTCCGCGAACCTCGTCGATCCCACCCTCAAGAACCCCGTCGACGCGCCCTTCGCGGAGAGCGGCGTCAGCCTCGCGGCCGTCGTCGAACCCAAGGACCGAGACCTCCAGCCCTGCCCGGTCGGCGAGCGCGTCGACGCGGTCGGCGACCGCCCGATCCCCCACGTACCCGAGGTCGAACGAATCGGGCCCGCCGGAGTACGCCCGGAGCAGGATGAAGACCGACAGCACGGTGAGGGTGATCATCGTGGAGATCACGAAGCCCTTGTCGCGGAGCCGCACCCAGAAGTCCCGGGCGGCCACGACTCGCCACATCCCTCGGTCCGTCATCGCGCGCTCACCGCTCACGCCGACACCACCTCGCGGAAGAGCTCGGACAGTGTCGGCCTCACGAGGCTGAAATGTCGGACCTCACCCACCGAGCGGGCGAGATCCAGGACGCGCTGATCGTCGGTCCCGTCCGAGAGCTCGAGGATCACTCCTCCGGGGACCTCGCTTTCCAGGCGGACGCTCGGGATCGAGCCGAACCACTCCTCCGGCGCGCCCGTCACCTCCACGCGGACCAGCCGGCGCGCCCTGGATGCTCGAAGCTCGTCGATCGCCCCCTGTGTCACGATGCGGCCGTCGACGATCATCGCGACCCGATCGCACACGCGTTCCACGAGCTCGAGCTGGTGGCTCGAGAACACGATCGGCACACCTCGCGTCCTTCGTTCCCGCTCCAAGATCCCGATGAGCACGTCGGTACCGACCGGATCGAGGCCGGAGAACGGCTCGTCGAGGACGAGGACGTCGGGCTCGTGCACGAGCGCCGCGGCGAGTTGCACGCGCTGCTGATTCCCGAGCGACAGGCTCTCGACACGGTCCTTCGAACGAGGAGCCACCCCAAGGGTCTCGAGGATATCCATGCCTCTGGCGCGCGCGGCCGCACGGCTGACGCCGTGCAGCCGCGCCAGGTACACGAGCTGCTCCAGGACCCGCATCTTGGGGTACAGGCCGCGCTCCTCCGGGATGTAGCCGAACCGGCGACGAGCCGTCGCGTCCACGACGTCCCCTCGCCACCGAACCTCGCCACTGTCGGCCTCGAGCACCCCGAGCGCGATCCGCATCGCGGTCGTCTTCCCGGCGCCGTTGGGCCCGACGAAACCCACCATGGAACCCTCGTCGACGTCCAGGCTGACCCCGTCCAGCGCGACGACGTCGCCGAACCGGCGTCGGAGATCGATCAGCTCGAGTCCATGCTGCACCGCCTCAGAATAGGAGAGGGCCTCGACGATCCCCCCATGCGAACCGGATCGGCTCGGTCGGGGCTCCGATCAGGCGGCGCCGCCGCGTGGAGCTGAGCGCCGTTCGCCGACGTGTCAGGGCGAAGAGCACGAGGAACAGCAACGCCGATGTCAGGTCGAGCGCGCCGTGCGATCCGGTCGCCGATGCGTTCCTCCACCCGGTGAAGTTCGATCCGGCGGTCGGGTCTTCCCGCGGACCGCGGACCATGTCGAACGACCGCCTCGCAGATCCGAGCATCCCGGCAGCCGTACCCGCTCCGCCGACGATCACCGACACCCGAGGGACCGCACGAGGACGGAAGCCGTGACGCCAGGATGCGGCAGGTCAACCGGGGGGTCAGTCCGCCGATCGAGCGTCGGCGACGGCGGCGCCCAGCGCCACCCCGATCACCTCGGAGGCGTCGTTCACGAGATGGATCGTGAGCTCCTGCCGCACCCCCTCCGGCACGTCGTCGAGATCACCCTCGTTCCGCGCCGGCAGCACGACCTCTTTGAGGCCCGATCGGTGGGCGGCCAGCACCTTCTGCTTCACGCCGCCGATCGGCAGGACCCGGCCCTGGAGGGTCACCTCGCCGGTCATCCCGACCTCCGACCGCACAGGCCGGCCGGTCAGGAGGGACGCGATCGCCGTCGTCATCGCCACCCCGGCGCTGGGCCCGTCCTTGGGGACGGCACCCGCCGGGACGTGCAAGTGGAACCGGCCTCGGAGTCGCTCTGGCGGGATGTCGAGCTCCGACGCGTGCGAGCGCACGTACGACAGCGCGATGCGCGCCGATTCCTTCATCACGTCACCGAGCTGGCCGGTGAGCGTCAGGCCGTCCTCGGACACATCTTCGCGCGTCGCCTCGATGAAGAGGACGTCGCCGCCGGCGCCGGTCACCGCGAGACCGGTCGCGACGCCGGGCACGGCGGTGCGCTCGGCCGCCTCGAAGAAGAACTTCTGGCGTCCGAGATACGCGCGGAGGTCCGTCGCATCGACGACGACCGATGCGACCACGTCATCCGAGGTGAACCTGGTCGCCACCTTCCGCATGACCTTCCCGAGCTCCCGCTCGAGGTTGCGGACGCCGGCCTCGCGCGTGTAGTCGCCGACCACGCCTCGGAGGGCGTCGTCGGTGACGTCGACCTCCTCGCGCCGCAGCCCGTTGCGCTCGATCTGACGCGGGAGCAGGTGTCGCTTGGCGATGGCAACCTTCTCGTCCTCGGTGTACCCGTCGATCCGGATGACCTCCATCCGGTCGAGCAGCGGTCCCGTGATCGTCTCCGCGACGTTCGCGGTCGCGATGAAGAGCACCTCGGACAGATCGAGGTCCACGTCGAGGTAGTGGTCGCGGAACGTGTGGTTCTGCGCGGGGTCGAGGACCTCGAGCAGCGCGCTCGACGGGTCCCCTCGCCAGTCGGCCCCGACCTTGTCGACCTCGTCCAGCATCATCACCGGGTTCTTCGTGCCCGCGTCCTTCAACGCGCGCACGATCCGTCCCGGCAGCGCGCCGACGTAGGTGCGCCGGTGGCCCTTATCTCGGACTCGTCGTGCACGCCGCCGAGCGAGACGCGAACGAACTTCCGCCCCAAGGCTCGCGCGACGGACTCGCCGAGCGACGTCTTGCCGACGCCGGGGGGCCCCACCAGGGTCAGGATCGCTCCCGAGCCGCGGCCGCCCGTCTCCACGAGACCGCGCTCGGCGCGGAGCTTCCTGACCGCAAGGTACTCGAGGATCCGGTCCTTCACGTCTCCCAGGCCTTCGTGGTCGGCATCGAGCACCGCCCGAGCCTCCGAGATGTCGAGGTTGTCATCCGTCTTCGCGGACCACGGCACGTCGAGCAACCAGTCGAGGTACGTGCGGATCCAGCCGTACTCCGGGGACTGCTCCGACATGCGCTCGAGCCGGCCGAGCTCCCGCTCTGCCTGCGTGCGCACGTCCTCCGGCATCCCGGCATCCGCGATCTTGGCGCGGTACTCCTCCCGGACGTCTTCGGTCCCGTCCTCCCCAAGCTCCTTGCGGATCGCGGCCATCTGTTCGCGCAGCAGCATCTCCCGCTGCCGCTCCTCCAGGCTGCCCGCGACCTCGTCCCGGATGCGCTCCTTGACCTGCACCTCCGCCAACGTTTCCTTCGCCCATCCGAGCACCTTCTCGAGTCGTGCTTCGACGTCGAGGGTCTCGAGGACGTCCACCTTCTGCTCGAAGGAGAGGTCTGGCGAGTAGCCGGAGGTATCCGCCAGCTGTCCGGGGTCGGTCACGCCGCGCAGGAACTCGGCGACCGCCGGGATGCCGCGAGCGTCGGTGATGGCCTCGACCGCCCCTCGATACTCCTTGCCGAGCTCGTGGGCTCGATCGCTCACGGGCTCATCCGCCGGCTCGATCTGGACCCACGTCGCCTCCCCGGTCCCGGGAATCCCGAGGCCGACGGTGGCGCGGCGGAGACCGCGGATGACCACGGCCTCGGTCCCGTTGCGCATGCGCCCGACGTCCTCGATCTGGGCCACGACGCCCACCCGGGCGTAGCGACCATCCACCCGAGGCACCGTGAGGAGGAGAGCGTCCTCACCCTCCGAGGTGGCACCGACCGCCGCACGAGCCTCGTCCGACTCGATCGTGAGCGTCACCACCATCCCGGGCAGGACGACGCCGGTGGTCAGCGGCAGTAGCGGCAGGGCCTGGGTATCGAGCTCGTTCATGTCTTCAGTCCTTTCCACGCCCAGAGGAACGGCGAAGCGGCGAATGATATTCCTGGCTGGTAATCACGATTACGCACTTGCATCTTCTTGCTCTCCTTGTACTCCCACCTGCCCGCATGGCGAGGCCCGGGTGCCCCGATAGTCTCTGCCGCCATGGAAGAGGCGATCATCCGCACCGACGGCCTGAAGAAGTCCTTCGGGACGGTGCGGGCAGTCAAGGGCGTCGATCTGGCGGTGAAGCAGGGAACGGTCTTCGGCCTGCTCGGCCCCAACGGAGCGGGGAAGACGACCACCATCCGCATCCTCACGACCCTCCTCGAACCCGACGAGGGCACGGCGGTGGTCGCGGGCCTGGACGTGGTTCGCGACGCGGTGCTCCTGCGGCCGGTGATCGGACTGGCGGGACAGTTCGCCGCCGTCGACGAGAACCTCACGGGACTCGAGAACCTCGAGATGGTCGGTCGGCTCTACCACCTCTCGAAGGCAGAGGCCCACCGGCGGGCCGAAGAGGTGCTCGAGCGGTTCGATCTCGCCGAGGCGGCGCACAGGATGGCGAAGACCTACTCGGGGGGGATGCGGCGCCGCCTGGACGTCGGGGCGAGCCTCGTCGGCCGGCCCAGGGTCCTGTTCATGGACGAGCCCACGACGGGACTCGACCCTCGCAGCCGCCTCGTCCTGTGGGAGCTGATCCGCGATCTCCAGAAGGAGGGGACGACGCTGCTCCTCTGCACGCAGTACCTCGAGGAAGCGGACCAGCTCTGCGATCGGATCTCGGTGATCGACCTGGGGACCGTGATCGCCGAAGGAACGTCGGAGGAGCTGAAGAACAAGATCGGTGGCGAGGTGCTCGAGCTGCACGTCGCTCAGGAACACCTCACCCGGGCGGCCGAGACGCTGCGCGGACTGGGCGCAGGTGAACCGACAGCGGATCAAGACACGCGACTGATCCGTGTGCCTGTCGGCAGCGAGGGGCCGACCGTGTTGCTCGAGACGGTGCGTCGGCTGGATGACGCGGGCATCCCGATAGAGGACATCGCGCTGCACCGGCCGACGCTCGACGACGTGTTCCTCTCGCTCACCGGTCACGCGGCAGAGCTGGCGATCGAGGAAGCGGAGGAACCCGAGCCCGAGCCCGAGAAGCGTCGGAGGAGGAAAGAGCGATGAGCACCGTCGCCGTCCCTCGACCGTCGTTCACGACGCGCGCGATGCTGTCGTTCTTCGACACCTTGATCGTCGCGCGGCGGAACCTGATGCAGATCGTCCGGATCCCCGCCGTCCTCGTCTTCGAGCTGGTCCAGCCGGTGATGTTCGTGCTGCTGTTCCGCTACGTGTTCGCGGGCAACATCGCCAATATGGGCGAGATCCCCGGTGGCTACGTGACCTTCTTGATGCCCGGGATCATCGTGCAGAACGCGATCTTCGGGGCGACCACGACCGCGATCGGCATCGCGGAGGATCTGAAGTCGGGACTGGTCGATCGGTTCCGCTCGCTCCCGATGGCGCGGCCGGCGATGCTCGCCGGGCGGGCGACCAGCGATCTGATCAAGAACTTCATCCTCCTCCTGGTCGTGATCGGGATCGGGTACCTCGTGGGGTTCTCGTTCAAGAACGGATCCGACGGTGCCCTCGCGATGATCGTGCTCGTCTTGGCCGTGAGCTTCACGTTCTCGTGGGTGATGGCTGCCATCGCGCTGTCGGTGAAGAAGCTGGAGGCTGTCCAGGCCGCAGCCTTCACCGGGATCTTCCCACTCGTGTTCATCAGCTCGGCGCTGGTGCAGGTGGAGGGGATGGTGGCCTTCCTGCGCCCGATCGCTCGCAACAACCCGATCACCTACTGGGCGAACCTCGCGAGGTACTTCGCGATCGGAGACTTCCCCACGATGGGCGGCTCGGTCGAGCACCTGATCCTCTGGTCGACGATCTGGATCGTCGTCCTCCTGGCGATCTTCATGCCCCTCTCGATCAGGCTTTACTCGAAGCTGACTTAGTCGGGAACACACAGCGGCTCGGGCCCGTTGCAACGCGAAAGCGTCCAAGGAGGTCACGTCTTGCCGCTGTTCGGATTCAAGGGTGAGAACGCCCGCGAGAAGGTCATCGTCCTGCTCACGATGTGCTTCGCCCTGGCGATGGCGATGCTGGACAACACCGTCGTCAACATCGCGCTCCCGACGATCCAAAGCAGGCTCGGCGCCACCGTCTCGGATCTCCAGTGGATCATCGACGGATACGTGCTCGCGTTCGCCTCGCTCCTGCTCACGGGCGGGATCCTCGGCGACCGGTACGGGCGGAAGAAGATGTTCCTCACCGGTTTGGCGATCTTCACGCTCGCCTCGCTCGGGTGTGGGCTCTCCGCGTCGGGGAGCCAGCTGATCGCGTTCCGGGCGCTCCAGGGCGTCGGAGCCGCCCTCCTCATGCCCGGCACCCTCTCGATCCTCACCGTCACGTTCCCCCCGGAGGAGCGCGCCCGGGCGATCGGGCTGTGGGCGGGTGTCAGCGGCCTGGCCCTCGCGCTCGGGCCGACCCTGGGCGGCTGGATCGTCGAGCAGCGTGGTTGGGAGACCGTCTTCTTCATCAACGTCCCGATCGGCGTGATCGCCTTCGCCGTCGCATGGAGGACGGTGCGCGAGTCGGTTTCGGAGGAGACGCGCCATCTCGACCTGCCCGGCCTCGGGCTGGGTACGGGCGGACTCTTCGCGCTGACCTATGGCCTCATCGAGGCGAACCAACGCGGCTGGAGCGACCCTCTGATCGTGGCGTCGCTGGTGACCGCCGGCGTGCTGCTCGTCGGCTTCCTCCTCTGGGAGCACCGGAGTCCCAGAGCGATGATGCCGCTGTCGTTCTTCCGGATCCCGTCGTTCAGCGCGGGCAACGCCGTCGCGTTCTCCGTGTCCCTCGGCATGTTCTCGATCTTCCTGTTCGTGACCCTGTACATGCAGGCGATCCGGGGCTACACGCCGTTCCAAGCCGGTCTCCGGTTCCTCCCGATGACCGGGATGATCATCGTGACGGCGCCCGTGGCCGGGC
>JBKKAE010000121.1:0-6185 GCA_046714835.1 Actinomycetota bacterium
TCGGTGGCCCGCTCGTCGGCGCTGGTGGCGGCCTGCTCGGCCGCCGATCGCGCCGCCTCCGCCTCCTCGAGCTCGGCTCGAAGCTGTTGCGGATCGTGCGCTGATGCCTCGTCCCGCTCGGTTCGCAACCTCCCGCGTCGCGCGTCCAGGGACGCGCGATCGCGTCGGAGCGTCTCGACCGCGACGCGCGCCTGGACCGGAGGCTGTGGCAGGGGTGGCAGCTCGGGGATGTCGTCCGGTCCCGCGGGCCCCAGCTGTGCGAGCCGGTTGCGAGCGGCGGTTTGGGTCTCGCGAACGGTCCCGAGCCGCTCCGAGAGCAGCTCCTCCTCCTTGCCGAGTGCCCTGAGGTCGTGCCCGAGGGTGGCGAGGCGCTCCGCGGCGGTCGTGATGTCCGAATCGGCAGCCTCTATCTGTTGGTTCAGGAACTCGATCTCTTCCCCCGCCTCTCCGAGTCGCTGACGCTGCGGCTTCAGCCGGTGGCGGGTTCCCGCCAGATCGTGGGCTAGGACCTGGAGCTCGGCCCGGATCTCGCGCGCGCGGGTGTCGATCTCCTTCGGCGTGTGGATCACGGCGGGTCCGACGAGGGAGCCGTCCGGGGTGACGAATGAGGCACCCGGGTGCGCGGCCTGCTTCTCGGCCGCCTCCTCGATCGAGCCGGCCAGATAGACATCGCGTAGGACCGTACTGACGATCCCACGGGCAGCCGGATCCGCATCCACCGCCGACAGCAACGGACGTTCGCCCGACAGGCCCTGGGTGACAGGTCCGCCGGCGGCGATGGCGAGGATCGCGCCGTCGCCCTCCGGGGCGGCGGCGATCGCCTCGTCCCGGTCTTCGTACACCACCGCATCGGCCAGCGGACCGAGAGCCGAGACGAGGGCTCGCTCGAGGCCCTCCGACGCCCGAACGAGATCCTTCAGGGCACCCGCCGCACGGTTCCGGTGGGTCTTCAGGAAGCGCGACCCGGCCGTCTCCTCGATGTCGCGTCGACGCGCCTCCAAGAGCTCGAGGCGCGCATGCTGACGTCGCTCGATGTCTTCGAGTTCCTCGACCTTCTCGGTCGCCTGGCGCCGCTCGGCTTCCAACTTGGTACGACGTTCCGCGAGTGGAGAGGTCTGGCCGTCGAGGCGCTCGATGTCTGCCTCGATCTCCTCCCGCTCCGCATGGAGACCTGCGCTTCGCTCGCGCGCCACCCGCAAGTCCGCTTCGAGCCGGTCGTGCTCCCGTTCACCGGACGAGATCGCTCGCTCCAGCGCTTCCATCTCCACGCGGCGCCCCGCTGCCTCCTCCCCGGCCCGCCGGCGGAGCTCGTCCACCTCACGCCGATGCTGATCGGCGTCTCGGAACGCGACTTCTGCGTCGTCGAGCTCCCGCTCGCGTTCGGCGAGCTCTTCCACGGTCCGCTCCAGATCCACCTCGACCCGCGCGAGCTCCGCCTCGATCGCGTCGAGTCGGGCCGCCCGGCCCGCCTGGGAAGCGAGCTCCTCTCGCGCTCCCGCCTCACGATCGAGGGTGCTCCGGAACGCCTGGTCCGCCTCGGACCGGTCGGCCTGCGCGGAACGGAATCGGAGTTCACTCTCCGCGAGCTTCCTGGCGGCGGCCGCCCGCGCGTCTGCACCCGCGAGCACTTCGGCGTCGAGCGCGTCCAACCGGGCGCGGGCTTCCTCGCGCTTGCCCACGCCCTCGTCCCAGCCGCCCTTCCTACGGTCGCGCTCCGCGAGCAGGCCCCGGAGGCGTGCGGCGGCGAGTTTCCGTGAGAGCTCCTCGGCCTGCTCGGTCAACGTCTCGTGCTTCTTGGCCATCTCGGCTTGTTGCCGCAGAGGCTTCAGCTGTCGCTTGAGCTCGGACATCACGTCCTGGAGCCGCAGTAGATCCTGGTCCAGGCCGGCCAGCTTGCGCTCGGCGCGCTCCTTCCGACGGCGGTGCTTGGCGATGCCGGCCGCCTCCTCGATGTACTTCCGGCGCTCCTCGGGCCGGGAGAGGAGCACTTCCTCGAGCTGACCCTGCCCGACGACCGTATGCAGCGCCCTCCCGATCCCCGACTCCGAGAGCAACTCCTGCACGTCGAGCAGCCGGACCAGCTTGCCGTTGATCCGGTACTCGCTCTCTCCGGAGCGGAAGATCGAGCGACTGACCTCGATCTCGGACATGGGAACCGGGATCAGACCGGCCTCGTTGTCGATCACCAGCTTGACCTCGGCCATCCCGAGGGCCGGACGGCTGGGGGTCCCCGCGAAGATGACGTCGGCCATCTGCCCGCCTCGCAGCGCACGTGCCCCCTGCTCGCCCAACGCCCAGCTGATCGCATCGACCAGGTTCGACTTGCCGGATCCGTTGGGGCCCACGATCACACTGACGCCGGGGATGAACTCGAGGACGGTCTTGTCCGCGAAGGACTTGAACCCGCGGATATTGATCTGTCGCAAGAACATGCGACGCGATGCTAACAGTGGTCCCATTCCGGACCGGGTAACGGAGTGCGCATTTCGCGCTACGAGATGTGGAACCCGGACTCTCCGGCCGGAGCCTCGTCGACGACGTCGATCCGATCCACCCGAGCGAGCGGCGGGCCCTCACGACACCAGCTCACCATCTGTGCGACGGCGGGCTCTGCCCCCTCGAAGACGGCCTCGACGCCCCCGCCCGGGACGTTCCGGATCCACCCCCCGAGTCCGAGTTCGTCGGCTCGCTCCGCACACGAAGCTCTGAAGACGACACCCTGCACCCGCCCGGAGAGACGGATCCGAACCCGACGCATCGATCGATGGTCGCACACCACCCGCCGGTCTCGGCGCTACGCTGACCGGGCGATGCAGGGAAGCGGGAGTCGCTACGACCGGGAGACTGCGCTGGTCGTCGTGGATGTGCAGAACGACTTCGCGGACCCTGCAGGCTCGTTGTACGTCCACGAAGGGGAGGCCGTCGTCCTCGTCGCGAACGATCAGATCGCGGACGCAGGATCGGCGGGGGCGTTCGTGGTCTACACGCAGGACTGGCATCCGGAGACGACGCTTCATTTCGAGAAGGACGGCGGACTCTGGCCCGTGCATTGCGTGCACGACACGTGGGGGGCGATGTTCCATCCCGATCTTCGGGTCGGCGAGGCGATCGTTCGCAAGGGCACACATGGGGAAGACGGCTACAGCGCGTTCAGCGTCCGCGATCCCCGCAGCGGCGATACGGCCCCCACGATCCTCCACGGCCTCCTCGCGGAGCACGGCGTCCGCAAGATCGTGATCTGCGGTCTCGCCACCGACTTCTGCGTGGTGGAAACGGTGACGGATGCTCGTGAGCTCGGCTACCCGGTCGCGGTTCTGCGCGACGGGGTCCGCGCGGTCGATCGGAAGGCGGGCGCCGGCGATCGCGCACTCCAACGGATGCGGGAGGCCGGAGCCGAGCTCATCTGAGGAGGTGTCCGCCGGCGCCCGAGCCGGGTCAGCTCTGGCACTGCGGACAGAAATAGGACGTGCGTTGGGAGACCTTCACGGTCTGGAGCGGCGTCCGGCATCGTCGACACGGCTCGCCCTCGCGCCCGTAGACCTTGAGCTCTCCCTGGTATTCGCCCGGCTTGCCGAAGAGGTCGACGTAGGCCTCGTCGTCAAGCGTGGTTCCTCGCATCTTGATCGCTTCCTGCACCGTCTCTTGGATCGCCCGGTAGAGGCGGCGCACCTCCTGCGAGGAGAGCGTGTCCGACAGCCGGTCGTAGCGGATCCCGGCCGCGAACAAGACCTCGTCCGAGTAGATGTTCCCCAACCCGCTGATGAACTTCTGATCCATCAGGAGCTGCTTCATCTTGGCGCCACGCTGCGCGAGCAGGTATTGGAAGGTGGGCCACGTGAAGACCTGGTCGAGCGGGTCGATCGCGATGTGCTGGAGCTCCTTGACCTTCCCGAGCTCGTCGGCGCTGGTGACGAACATCTCGCCAAAGGTCCGCGGGTCGATGAAGCGCAGGTCCCCACCCTGCTGGAACGTGAGGACCACGTGGGTGTGAGGCTCGATGGCGACCCGGCCGTTGCCCCGCTGGAACTGCCCGCTCATCCCGAAATGAGTGACGAGCGCATCTCCCGAATCCAGGTGCAGCAGCACGTACTTGCCACGACGCTCCACCTTCGTCAGCTTGCGACCCTCGAGACGCGAGGTGAAGTCCTTGCGCTTCCCGTGCCTGCGGATCACCCGCATGGCGTTGCGGGAGCTCTTCACCTCCGCCGCCTTGATCCGGCGACCCACGACGTCCTTCTCCAGATCCCGTCGCATCACCTCGACCTCCGGAAGCTCCACCCCGTCCCCCTAGGCTCCGACTCGCTCGGAGATGTGGTCGAACGCCTCGCGAGCCGCCCGCTGTTCGGCCTCTTTCTTCGACTTGCCGACGCCCACGCCCAGTCCCTCGCCGCCGAGGAACACGGTCGCCGTGAACTCCTTCTCGTGATCGGGACCCCGCTCGACCAGGCGGTACTCCGGCATGGTGTGCAGTTCGCGGGAGGCGAGCTCCTGCAGGATCGTCTTGTAGTCGCGGTCGCCCTCGCCGCGGGCGTAAGCCTCCATGAGCGGACGGAAGAGCCGCTCGATCAGCCGGCGGGTCTCATCGAGTCCGAGATCGAGGTAGACCGCCCCGATGACGGCCTCGAGCGCATCGGCCAGGATGCTCGCCTTGTGCCTGCCACCGCTCTGCTCCTCCCCCTTGCCGAGCCGAACCAGTTCCCCGAGTCGCAGGGAGCGGGCCACCTCGGCGAGCGCCTGCGCGTTCACGATCGCGGCGCGCAGCTTCGCGAGCTCACCCTCGGGCATGCTCGGGAACGCTTCGTACGCCATGTCCGTGACGACGAGCCCGAGAACGGAGTCACCCAAGAACTCGAGCCGCTCGTTGGTGGTGTCCACCCCGTGCTCGAACGCGTACGAGCGATGGACGAGGGCGGTCTCACGCAGCTCCTCGTCCAGGAATCGGATGCCCAAGGCCTCGTCCAGCGCCTCCGGGGCGGGGAGCGAGGACATCTCGGCCGGCGTCACGCCGTCACTCGACCTCGACGGCCTGACGGCCCGCGTAGTAGCCGCAGTTGCCGCACACCCGGTGCGGGAGCTTGGGCTGGTGGCACTGAGGACACTCCGAATACGGGGGCGGCTTCGCCTTCCAGTTGGCCGCGCGCTTGTCCCCTCGCGTCTTGCTCTGCTTCTTCTTCGGGACCGCCATCTCGTCATCCCTTCGGTCTTGACTCGCGTGTCGGGTCGTGTGCGGATCCGTCCTCAGGCCCTTGGTCGCTCACCTGTTGGTTCCACTCATCGAGGAGTGCCTCGAGCCCGTCCCATCGAGGATCGATCTCGGACTCGGTGCAGGTGCACTCGCCGAGGTTCAGGTCGCCGCCGCATCGGGCGCACAACCCACGACAATCGGGCCGGCAGACCGGTGCGAACGGCAGCTCGACCCCGATCGCGTCGCGGAACATCTGCTCCGGGTCGAGGAACCCCTCGGGATCCAGCGGGTATTCGTCCGAGTCCTCGTGCGGGAACGGAGCGAAGAGCTCGCGGAGCTCGACGGTGAATCCCTGTTCGAACTCCTTCAAACATCGGGCGCACCGAAGCGACAGGGAACCCTGGAGCCGACCGCTGGCGAGGATGCCCTCTGTGAGCGATTCGAGGATCAGCTCTCCGGTGACGGGGGTGTCTTCGCTGAGCCCGGCGAGCTCCGTGCCCAGGTCGTCGATCGTGCCGGAGACCTGCTCGGACTTGGAGGCGCCGGATCTGCCCACGAGATCGCGAACGTCGATGACCCCGATCACCGCTCCTCCTCTTCATCGAACAGCTGCCCCTCCTCCTGGGGCCGAGCGAACTCGGCCTCGGCGGCGGTCGCGGGTCCTCGGAGTCGTTCACGACCGACCTCCACCTGGTCGAGGGTGCGGTTCAGCGACTTCGTCGATGCCTGCGAGGCCTCAAGGATCTTCCGGAGCGCGATCTCGAACTGCGCGAGCTTGGCGTCCACGTAATCCTCAGCGTCGAGACGGATCTTCCGTGCGTCACCCTCGGCCTCCTGCGTGATCCGCTCAGCCTCCTGGTTGGCCCGGGCCACGATCTCCTCGCGGCGAGCCATCCGGGTCTGCTCATGGGAGGCAGCCTCCACGATCGCCTCGGCCTCGGTCCGGGCCTTGCCCAGCAGCTCATCGCGGTCCTTGACGACCCAACGGGCCTGCTTGACC
>JBKKAE010000122.1:0-9883 GCA_046714835.1 Actinomycetota bacterium
ACGGCATACGATATCTGCGCATGTCTCGTTGTCTCGGAGATGTGTATAAGTGACTGTCGTAGAAGTGGATCCGGCGCTGGAAGATGGCGATCGGTCGATCGCCGATCGTCCCGAGCCAGAGCCTGCCCGCGTGCCCGGGCACCGTCGGAGGCGGGAAGCCCCGAAGCTCTCCGTAGGGGATCTCGACTGGCTCGCCCGAACCGGCGCGTTCCCACGCGACGGCGATCGCGTCGCCCAGACCGGAGCCCAGAACGACGCCGGCCACCGGCTGGATGTCTGTGCGCTCCCGGATCGCCCGGATGATCCCCTCCTCGACCCCGTCTCCGGGCGACGGGACGTGCTGCTGGGTCATGAGACGAGGGCGGCCTTCAGCCGCTCGATCACGACGACAGGCGTGGGATCGACACCCTTGCGGATCGCGAGGTATGCGCTCGCGTAGTCCCCCAGCGCGATCAGCGAAACCAGTCGAGCGAGCGCGCTCCGTCCGGTCGCCCACACCTCATGGGTGTCGGCGCCCGCGTCCGCGGCGATCCGGAGCGAGAGCGGGAAGCGCGCCGCGATCTCGGGATCCTCGGCTTCGTGGCGAAGGGCGACCACGCAATGCGCGCGGCCGAACGGCTCGGTCCATCCGACCACCTCGTTGTGATCCAGCTCGGACATCGATGCCCACCATGCGGGCACCTTCCCGTTCTCGTTGCACTGGGTCTTCCATCGGGCCGCGGCGACAGCCCCGATGCCCTCGGCGCCCCAGATCACGGGGATCCGTTCCCCGATCTCCTCGGCCAAGCGCTTCGCCGGATTCTCGCTCGCGGGCGTGTCGGGGCCGCACGAGGCGGCCCGTGCGTCGGCTTCTCGCGCCGCCTCGGCCACGTCTTCGGCCAACGGCGGCAGGAGCCCGGCGGCTTCCAGGGCGCCGAGCGCGGTCGACGCCAACCAGCCCAGCGCAGCGCGCGGCTGGAAGCCGCCGGGGACGCGCACCACGGGCGCTCCCGCCTCGGCCGCCTCGTCCACGATGGTCCCACCGGAGCTGACCACGATCGCCCGGCATCCTCGCTTGGTGGCTTCACGGAACGCGGTGAGCGTCTCCGATGTGTTCCCCGAATAGGACGAGGCCATCACGAGGGAGTGGGGCCCCGCGTGCTCCGGGAGCTCCGGCGACCGATTCACCTCGACCGGAACGCCGAGGCGGTCGCGGAACACCGACCGCAGGACGTCGCCGGCGACCGCGGACCCTCCCATGCCGCAGAACACCACGCTGCGGATGTCGGCGAGGTCCGGAAGCCCACCTGCCGCCGCCCCGTTCGAATACCCCTCGCGGACGTGTGTCCCGAGCGCCGCCACCGCCGCCAGCATGTCGCCTGGGTCCCGGTCACGAACGGCCCGCGCGTCGTCGAGGTCGATCGTCACTTCTTGCCTCTCGGCTTGGGGGCGGGCTTCGCGCCCGCTCCGCCACCGGGCTTCTCGGCCTCGTCGATCAGCATCACGGGGATCCCGTCACGGACCGGATACCGATAGCCGCAGGTGCGGCACACGATCACCTGTTCGTCCTCGTGATAGTCCACGTCACCGCGATCGTGGGGACATACGAGGATCTCCAGCAGCTCTGCGTCGAGCGTCACGACCCGTCCCTCTCTTCCTCTGTCTCGGAGTCTCCTCTGATCGATGCGAGGAGCTCCTCGGTCTTGGCGGCGAGGACCTCCGCCGTCTTCGCTTCCACGTTCAACCGGAGCAACGGCTCGGTGTTGGAAGGCCGCACGTTGCACCACCAGTCGTCGAACTCTACCGTCAGGCCGTCGAGCCGATCCTGTCGACCGTCGCGGAGCGCGGCCGCGATCTCTTCGATCTTGGCCTGAGGATCGTCGACACGCGAGTTGATCTCCCCGGAGGAGAAGTACCGGCGGTACGGCTGCAGGACCTGCGACAGGCTTCGCTCCGATCTCGACAGCTCACCCAAGGCGACCACCGCCGCGATCAGGCCCGAGTCGGCGCTGTAGTTGTCGCGGAAGTAGTAGTGGCCCGAATGTTCGCCACCGAAGATCGCCGCGGTCTCGGCCATCACCTGCTTGATGAACGAATGGCCGACGCGCGCTCGGATCGGCTCGCCACCGTGTTCGCGGATGACCTCGGGGACCGTCCACGAGCAGATCACGTTGTGCACGACCTTCCCGCCCGGCTCTCGGTCCAGCATCGAGGCCGCGATGAGCGCGGTGAGGATGGATCCGCTCACGTCCTCCGCGCGCTCGTCCACGAGGAATACCCGGTCCGCGTCACCGTCGAACGCCATGCCCACGTCCGCCCGTTGGTCGAGGACCACCTTCTTCAGGTCTCGCTGATTGGCGGGGTCGATGGGATCCGCGGGGTGGTTCGGGAACGTGCCGTCGAGCTCGGCGTAGAGGTGGTGGAGCGTGACGGGGAGCCGCTCCATGACCGCCGGCACCACGAGACCGCCCATGCCGTTGGCGGTGTCGACCGCGACCGTCAGCGGCCGCATCCGCTCCACGTCGGTGAACGACAGGACGTGGTCGACGTAGGTGTCCAAGACGTCCTTCTTGCGGACCGACCCGAGTCCGGTCCCGAGGATCTCCTCACCCTTCTCCGTGAGGGCCCTGATCTCGCCGAGCCCCGAGTCCTCCCCGACGGGTTTCGCGCCCTCCAGGCAGAACTTCAGCCCGTTGTACTCCTTCGGGTTGTGGCTGGCGGTGATCATGACGCCCGGCCGGTCGAGTGAGCCGGACGCGAAGTACAGGAGGTCGGTCGACGCGAGGCCGAGGTCGATGACGTCGACGCCGAGCGACGTAGCCCCTTCGGTCAGCGCGGCGGCGAGCTCCGGGGAGGAGAGGCGGCAGTCTCGCCCGACGAGGATCTCCGATGCGCCGCTCCATGTCGCGAACGCGGCGCCGATCAGGCGGACGAGGCCTGCATCCAGCTCGTCGGGGACGACGCCGCGAACGTCATAGGCCTTGAACACGCGGGAAAGGTCCACCGCCGCCATCCTACGGAGGGGCCGCGGAGGACGTCAGGCTACGTTCGGACGACGGTGTCGATGACCTCTGCCAGCACGACTTGCTCGCCGTCGCGGTGCCACCATTTCGCCTCACAGGCGTGGCACGTCGAGAAGGAGAGGTCGCGGCCGCTGACGTTCATGGAGATCGAGATCACGTCGCCCTGATGGCACTCCGGGCAGTTGTTCGACTTGGACATCTCTCACGCTCCGTTCGGTTGACCGACCGTAACAGGGCGACACGCAGGGGCTTCAGACACCTGGGAGTCATTCTTCACTCCCCCGCGCCGACGCCGAAGGCCGCCGAACGCCGTGGGAACTGGTCCGAAATAGCTAGTTAGTGGCGGTCGGCGATGAGGTCAGCCAGACGGGCATCGTCCACCAGCCATCCCACCGGCGGGGTCATCGCCGCCAGGTGCCGGGGACACAGGTCGAGCAGGCGGGGATCCCGTTGGGGCCGCAGCTCACCGATCAGGATCCGGCGATCTGCGTAGCGCAGGGCGATCGTGGCAACGGGCTCGTCGTGACAGCTCATGCGGGCGCAATGTCGCATGCCCCGAAGGCTATGCCCGGTCCGGCCCGATGCAAGCACCTGCGAGGGAGTTCGAGCGCCGACGATCAGGCGCCGACGATCAGGCGCCAAGGGTCAAGCGCCAAGGGTCAAGCGATAGTGTCGGATCCGTCGGGCGTGTCCGGGAAGTCTCCCTCCGCAGCCCACGACGGACGCGACCCCATGATGATGACCTTCGCCCCCACCGGCACGAGGTCGTAGAGCTCCTCGACCTGTTCGTTGTGCATCCGGATGCAGCCGTGGGAGGCGTAGCGCCCGATCGAGTCTGAAGAGTACGTCCCGTGGATCCTGATCAGGCCGGGCGCCGTGATGTACAGAGCTCGCGTGCCCATCGGGTTGCCGGGCCCGCCCGGAACCACCGCCGGCAAGCTCGCACCCCAGCTGTCGAGCGCCGGGTTGTACCAGGTGGGGTTCTCTCTCTTTTGATAGAGCAACCACTCGCCCACCGGTGTGATCCACCCCGGCTTCGCAGTCGCGACGTCCCAGCTACGCGTCACCTGGAACCCCTCGTACAGATCCAGGCGGTTCGTGTCCACGTGCACCACGATCGTGGGCAGCATCGTCTCTTCACTGACCTTCGCGGCCACCGGATGCACGGACAGCCGGACGATCGAGGAGTCGCCGTTGAGCGCCTTCGACAGGAGGCGCTCGGCGCGCCGGACGTCGAGCGCCGACCCCGCCTTGGACTCGCGGAACGCCAGCCCTCCGTCATCCCCGATGCCGATGGATGCGTTGCGAGGCTCCACGGCAACCTTCCGCGCCGCTCGGCGAACGAACCGCTGCACGCCGCTCTCGCCACCGAGTGACAGCTCGATGTCGACGTCGAGCGGATCGTCTTGGAATCTCCGCCAGGCCCGTTCGACCCAGGCCACGCCGTCCGATGCCTTCATCGCTTCGTTCACGGCTCGGCCGACCCAGGCACGCCGGCCGAGGTGTCGGGGAGTCGTCGTGAAGCGTTCGCCCTTCACGAAGACGACGATCTCGCGATCGAGATCCTCCCCGGCACGAGCCCGCACCGCGTCGATCGCCTCGGCCCGCGTCAACTCCGAAACGTCGACCCCGGCGATCGTGATGCCGGGAAGGATCTGCGCGGCGTTCGCTTGCTCGTAGCGGTAGGCGGCGAAGGCGACCCCACCCAGGGCGAGGACGAGTACGCCGGCGGCAAGTCCGACGATCAGCGGCCATCGTTTGCGGACCGCGCGCCCTGTGTGACGTCCTTTGGCCATGGGGATAAGGGTTCGGCCGGGAGAAGTGTCCCGGAGGGGAGATGATACGCCAAGGCGCAACCCCCTCCCCTCTTCTTGAGGCACGCCTCCCCTACTCCTCGCGCGGGGGCATCACACCCATGCTCAGTGCGAACGCCTGCACGTCTCCGTCCCCTCGCGACGTGGAGGCGGCGAGCGCGACCACGGCGCCTCCTTCGGTCCGGATCAGCAGGGCCGCGTCGGGTGCGGATGCCCAGAGCTCAGGCGGGACGGCGACCGCCGAGTGGGCGGGCACCTGCACCGTCACGGGGGCGGCCGCCGTGCCGCCGATCGGTGGGAGGAGCTGGACCGTCGCCACCACGTCCGCATCGCCGTCGTTCGCCACGACGGCGCCGGGTGTAGGTGAGACGCCGGATGTCGCCGGGAACACCAGCCACGAATCCGCAGCCGTGACGGCCCCGGCGGTCGCGCCGAAGTCTTCGCCCGGTCCGAGTGCCCGAAGGGCGCCCACCACGGGAGCGTCCTCCAACGTGAAAAGCTGGATAGCCCCCGGCCCGGAGTCCACCGGGATCGCGTATGCGCCCGCCGAAGCCGGACCATGCTCCTGCTCGGTGAGCCCGCCCGCCGGGCGGGGCTGCTCTTCGCTCAGCACCGTGGCACCGAACCGGATCGATCGCTGCGCGGCGGACAGCAGGAGGAGCTCGGTCTGTCCCGATCCCTGCATCAAGGGGAACGTCGCGCCTGTCGCCGGCTCGGTCCAGCCGAGGGTGCTTCGGATCTGGGCTCCCTCACCCATCCCCAGTGCCGCGGCGGCGGCGCGGCCGACGGATACCTCGAGCACGACCGCGACCACCGTCTCCCCTTTGATCCTCGAATTGAGGTGCAACGGGATGCTTCGGCGAGCGGGGACAACGAGGTCGGTCCACGCGGAGTCTCGGATCGGAGCCTGGTCGGCCGTGTAGATGACGACGTCCATCACGGCCGCCGCAGCGAACGGGTTCGCGACGATCAGGTACGCCTCCTCCCCGAGCTGCGTCGTCCCGTCAGCCAGGTACCAGCTCCGTGCCGCGTCCGGCGTACAAGGTTCCGCGGCAACGCCCGACCCGGTAGAGGAGACCCATCCGGCCCCGATCCAGCCCCCGAAGTACTCGACATAGGTCGCCGCTCCCCTGTCAGGGGGCACCTGGTCGATCCGCAGGGTGCTGCCCGGCTCGATCTCATAGCCCTCCGGGGGGCCGGCGGGCTCCGAACCCAGCCGGGTGATCCTCGCCGTCACGTTCTCTGGGCCCGGGTTCGCCAGATACAGCTGAACCGACAGATGGCTGGCACCACCGTGGGGGCAGATCCATGCTCCTGACGGCTCCCCGCCCCGCGCGAGCGGTGCCGGCGCTCGCGCGCCCGTTCGATCGAGCAACACCATCGCCGCGACGAGGATGAGGACGGATGCCGCTGCGAACGCGACCTGCCCCCGAGCCGGCAGCTCGCGGGAACCGCTCACCGAGCCACCGGCTTCCTCGTTGCCCAGAGCGCGGCGAGCCACAGCAACGTGAGGAAGACGACCTGGATCCGAGCCGGAAGCTGACCCTCGTGCCGGATCCGCACCGGGTCCCCGTTAGCCCTGAACCTCGTCGCCCAGCCGAAGGCGACCTCCGGACGGACGGGGTCTCCCTGGAACGCCCACTGCGCGTCGTACTCGGTGGACAGGAAGATGGTCCCTTCGAGCGCAGGCCCGATCCAGTCGCCGGACACCCGTTCGAGAGGAACGGCGGGCACGGGCCTCCACATCGCGTCCGTGGAGGGGTCACTCGCGCCCATGATCTCTTCATCGGCAGACCCGGTCGTGAGGATCGCCGCCGGTGGAACCGCCGACGCGTTCCGATAGATCGTGAAGCCGGTCGCAGGCAGGAGGTCCACATCCAGTTGCGCATCGAGGGCCTCTTCTGCGGCCGATGGCAGCACCCCTCTCTCCGCCACCACGAATCGGATCCCGAAGGGCGAGAGGAGTGCACCGCCGTGCCGTGTGGTCCCTCCGAGGATCTCACCCAGCGCGCGCTCGAGATGATCCGGACCGGGACCGGAGAGCGGACGTCCGGTGTCGAGCACGCTCGCGCCGCCCCGGTCGGTGAGCGCGTACCGGATCGTCGCCTCGCCTGCCTCGAGACGGCGCTGTGGGTCACCCGCGGGCGGGGGGAGCCCGTCCCCACGATCGCCGGTCAACCAGAGGACGCGGAACGAACCCCGGGCCGCCCCGCTCACGACCGCCCAGGCGGGTGGGATCCGTTCCTCCGGCGGACCGACACCCCACGTGCCCGCCATTGCGGCCATCGACTGGAGCAGTAGTCCCGCACCCAGGACGACCGCGAGCGCCGCTCCGCTGACCTGTCGGAGCCCGAAAGACTCGAACCGGAGGGATCCGGTGAACGAGGTGAGACCGAATCCGATCAAGCTCGCCATCGAGACGGCGGCCAGCGCGGCGTAGGCGGCAGGGTTCGCGACGCCGAGGGGGAGGTAATTCGCCGCGGCCAGCCACGAAAGGATCAGACCCGCTCCCCCGGCAACGGCGGCTCGCGCCGCGGGGCCACGCAGCTCGCCGCGGACGAGACCCAGACTCAGGGCGGCCGCGACCGGGAGGAAGCCAGCAACCGGCCACGTCCCCGGCCCCGATCCGAGCGCCAGTCGCGCCAGGCGAACCGGCTCGGTCGTCCCGACCAACGAGGAGAGCGCGCGACCGCCGTCGGCGAGCAGCGTCGGGACGAACGGGAAGAGGAGTACCGCGGCGCCCACGACTCCCGCCGCGGTCAGAAGCAGCCCCCGGCTCCGGGCCGGACCTGAAAGCACGCGGAGGGCGATCAAGACGGCGATCGCGAGCAGGATCCCCGGGTATGCGGCGGCACCCACCGCGAACGTGACGGCCGATCCGGCGACGAATCGCGGCCTCCCCCCGAGCGGCTCCTCTTTGGCGAAGGCGGCCTCGATCCGTTCCGCCGCCGCGGGCAACACGGCGAGCGCGATGAGCAGCCCCAGCCGGCCCTCCGAGAACGCCCAGAGCGTGAGCGCTCCGAGCCCGTAGGCGGCGGCGGCCAGGACCGCAGGTCCCGGGCGGACGGACACGCGGATCGTCGCGCGGTACATCAAGATCGCAGCAAGGGGCGGGCCCGCGAGCAGGATCGCCATCTGCGCGAGCTGGGGATCGCCGAGCGATGCGAAGGAGACCGCTCCGAGGGCACCCACGACGGGACTCGGTGCGAGCGGCCCTCCCAGGGGCGTCGACCGCACAGCCGAGGCCAGCTCCGCGAACAGGTCCCCCATCCGGGCGGGGAACGCCGGGAGTGCTCCGCCGACCAGCGCCTCCGATCCGATGAGCTCGCGAACCGCGACGGCACCGACGATCACCGCCAGGAACGACCCGACGATCACCGGGTGGGAGCCCACCAACGATGCGGTCCGGTCACGGAGTCGTCGCTGGATCGGTTCACCCTCGTCGGCTTGCTCGATCGCGCGCTGCTCTTCCAGGATGCGCTCGGCCGTCGCGAACCATCGGGGCGAGCGCAGACCGGCGGACTCCATGAAGCGCCGCAGCGCGCGATCGCGAACCCTCCGCACCTTCTGCGCATGGCGCCGCCGGGACAGGGTGCCGGGGAGATGGGCGACGTTCCAACCCCACGCCGCCGCGATGTCGAGTGCCTCCTCGAACCGCCGGCTGAGGGTGAGATAGACGAAGCGAAGAACCCCCAACACGAGCGCGGCCGGCACGACCCACAGTAGGGAGATCAGCGAGTAGTTCTTGAGCGTCGCCGCGATCGCCGCTCGATCCTCCTCGTACCGGGGGCTGCGTCGCGGAGCCGCTGCCCCGGACCTCTCCTCCTCCGCTCCTCCGCCGAGGCGCACACGGGCAAGCGGCGTCATCAAGATCCGATAGCCGGCCACGCGTGTTCGCCAGCAGAAGTCCAGATCCCGGTGCGCGGAAGCGAGCCGCTCATCGAACAAATCCGATCGCTCCAGAGCCTCGCGCGCGATCAACATCGCAGCCGACGACACGCACAACACCTCGAGCACCCGATCGAACTGTCCTTGGTCGATCTCGCCGGCTTGCAGCGACGACGAGGGGTGACCGAATCGGTCCGACGAACGGCCGATGTCCCGAAGCGATCGGGGATCATCGCGGTCGACGATCTTGGCACCGACGATCCCGACGTCCTCGACGCCGATCCCCACGGCTGCCTCCACGAGCCGGGCAACGGCATCCTTGTCGAGAGATGCGCGAGGATCGACGATCAGCACGAAGTCCGCGCCCTTGGCGACGGGACGATCCAGTGCGGCGCGGACCGAACGAGCGGATCCCAGACGCTCTTCGTTCGTCAGCACCCGACGAGTGCCGAGCGAGCCGAGCAGCATCTCCCGAGAGGCGTCGTCGGCACCGTCATCCACCGCGAGGACGCCGACGCGCGGGTACGACTGGTGCGCGAGCGACAGCAGGCAATCCCGCAACCAGGGCGACTCTCCCGGGCCGACGACGAGCAACGCGAGCACGCTCGGAGTAGACGTGCCGGTCGACGCGACGGCTGCGGTGGCGGGCGAGGTCATCCGGTAGGGGCGCCTGGGCGCTGCGGGAGCCTAGCAGTGGGTGCTGGCAAGATCGAAGGGGGGCGTTTCCGCCCCCCTTCATGATGCGACGAACCCCGGAGCTCAGCGCTTCTTGGCTGTGCTCTTCCTGCGGGCCGGCTTGCGAGCCGCCGTCTTCTTGCGCGCGGTCGCCTTCTTGCGTGTGGTCGCGGCCTTGCGAGTTCCGCGCTTCCTGGTCGCAGCGGCCTTCTTGCCCGCGGCGACCCGCTTGGTCGACTTCCTCCGTGCCGGCTTGCGAGCTGCCGACTTCTTGGCGGTGCTCTTCCTGCGGGCCGGCTTGCGAGCGGCGGTCTTCTTGCGCCCGGTCGCCCGCTTCCTGGTCGCCGCAGTCTTCTTGCCGGCGGTCTTCCTCCGTGCCGTCGTCCTCTTCCGTGTGGCGGCGGCCTTCTTCCCGGCGGTGGACCGCTTCGCGGTCTTCCGCTTCCGGGTCGCCGCGGCCTTCTTCGCTCCCGTGGACCGCTTCGCCGCGGGCCTCTTCCGTGC
>JBKKAE010000123.1:0-7876 GCA_046714835.1 Actinomycetota bacterium
CATGCTCGAACCAGTGCCTCCTGTACGGCGTCCTCGGCCGCGGGGTAGCTCCCGGACGCAAGGGCCACGGCGTTCACCAGGCGCGGATAGTCGCGCGCGAGGAACCCGCGGATCTCTGCTTCGTCCAATCGCGCTTCCCTTGCTGGATCCTGGCTCGGGAACGTTGACCTTCACCGATCGTAGGACGCGCGAGAGCCCGGGACGGTTGTCGCGGCAGATCTGTTTCCTCTCCGCGAACCGGGATGGCGGTACGCTCCGCGCCGATGCCGAGGGCCGTCGTCCCCCCGTTCCTCCGCGGGCGCATGGTGGGTCGTCTCGCCTACATGTGCCTTGCGGCCTTCGCCTTCTCGTCGACCCTCGGCCCACCGGCAAGGGCGCAGGAGGTCTCGGCCGACCCGCCCTCGATCCTGCTGATCGTCACGGACGACCAGCGATGGGACACGTTGTGGGCGATGCCCGAGGTGCAGCGCTCTCTGGTGGAGCCCGGGGTCAGCTTCGAGGAGTCGTTCACCACGAGCTCACTCTGCTGTCCGAGCCGGGCGTCGATCCTGACCGGCGCCTACCCGCACACCACGGGGGTGTACCGGCAGGGTGGCAGCTACGGCGGCTTCTGGTCGTTCGACGACCGGACGACGATCGCGACGCAGCTCGCCGACGCCGGCTATCGCACCGGGTTCTTCGGGAAGTACCTCGACGCCTACCAGCGCGACGCGCTCAAGGGCTACGTCCCACCGGGCTGGGATCGATGGGTCGCGTTCGTGCACGCGGAGTACTTCGACTACGGCCTCACGATCGACGGCGAGGTGCAGCGCTACGGCCTCGAGCCCGCGGACTACTCGACGGACGTCCTCGCCTCTCAGACGGAGGACTTCATACGCGGCACCGATGGGCCTCTGTTCGCTCTGTTCTCCCCGGCGGCGCCCCATGCCCCCGCGCTTCCGGCCCCGGCCGACGAGGCAGGGTTCGCCGATCTGCCCTCATGGAGGCCTCCGTCATTCGATGAGGAGGATCGGACCGACAAGCCCGAACACATCCGCGTCCTGGAGCCCCTCGGGTCGAAGGGAGCCGAGACCCTCGAGCACCTGCGCCGGAACCAATACCGTTCGCTGCAGGCGGTCGACCGTGCGGTCGGGCGCCTTCTGGACGCGTTCGAGGACACGGGACGGCTCGATGACGCGCTCGTGATCTTCACGTCGGACAACGGGCTCCTGTGGGGCGAGCATCGGTGGCTCAAGAAGGAGGTGCCCTACGAGGAGGCGATCCGGGTCCCGCTGGTCGTTCGCGCGGACGCCATCGTCGGTGAGGGTGCGCGGACCGACCGCCATCTCGTGGCCAACATCGACCTGGCGCCGACGATCGCGGCGGCCGCGGGCGTGAACCTGCCCGGCGCGGATGGTACGAGCCTGCTGCCGTTGGTCGAAGGACGCGCGGACACATGGCGTGACGCGCTCTTGATCGAGCACATGCGCGGGACCAATCCGATCCCGACCTACTGCGCGGTGCGGACCTCTCGGTATCTGTTCGCGTCCTACGAGACGGGGGAGCGAGAGCTCTACGACCTGGAGTCGGACCCGTTCCAGCTGCAGAACCTGGCCGGCACCGAGCCGGGTCTCGAGGGACGGTTGGACACCACGCTCCAAGGACTCTGCGACCCACCACCGCCCGGGCTCCGCCCCCAGATGAGCATGGCAGCAACGCTCCTGGGGCTGGCCGCTGCGGTCGGATTGGCCGTGACGGCCCGGTGGCTCGTGGCCGGGTCCGGCGAGCGTCCAGGGGTAGCATGAGCGACCGATGGCCGAGGTCACCTGTCCCCAATGCCATACACGCCAGGAGATCGACGCTGATGCGGACGGCTATCGGTGCATCGTCTGTGCCGGGACGTGGAGCTTCGTGCGATGCACCGTCTGCGGTGAGCGGTTCCACACCCGGCCGGGCACGCGCGCCTGGACCTGCCCGAACTGCGGAACGCCGCACGGGCGGACCCGCCGCGGGACCTCTCGCGTAGGTCTTCCCCTGCCGCTCCTGATCGTGGGCGCGATCGTCGGGATCGGCACTATCATCTTCCTCGCGCAGGCGCTCGGGGCCGACGACGCCCCCGCTCCGAGTCCCACGCCCTCGTCGCCTTCACCGATCGAGGATCCGTTCCGGCAGGTCTGCCGTGACCTCGTAGACGTGCAGGTGTTCCGGGTGGAAGCACTCGGGAGGGCGGCCCAAGCCCTGACCGCGGACGCGGACGCGCTCCGCCAGCAGGGCGACGAGCAGAACGCGGCAGCGGTGGAGGACATCGTCGTCGCGATCGGCTCCTACGTAGAGGTCGCGGAAGGCGGAGGCGATACACAGGCGGCCACGGAGCAGCTGCTGGACGCGTTGGCTGCGGTGGACTGCTCAACCTGAGGAGCCGTTCGGTGGGTGCTCGCTAGCACTCGGCGGCGAAGAGTGCCAGTAGCATGAGGTCATGGTGGAGCAGCACCACGAGCTCGGGCCCCGGAAGGGCGCGGTCCTGAACGCGGTCGTCGAGGAGTACGTCCGCTCGGGGGAGCCCGTGGGCTCCGAGACGATCGCCGAGAGCTCCGGCCTCGGCGTCTCGAGCGCCACGATCCGCAACGAGATGGCCGCCCTCGAGGAGCTTGGGTTCCTGACGCATCCCCACACGAGCGCGGGACGCATCCCGACCGACACGGGGTATCGACACTACGTGGACACGCTGCCGCACGGAGTCCGTCTCCGGGAGACACATCGCCGGGCGATCGCGGGATATTTCGCCGAAGCCATCTTGGATCTGGAGGAGGTCCTCAAGGGATCCGTGCAGCTGCTGAGCCGGCTCACGCAGTACGCGGGGCTGGCCGTCCCGCCCGGAGCGGCCGAGGAGCCCATCGTCCGTCTCGAGCTGATCGACATGGGCCCGACGGTGATGATCCTCGCCGTGGGCCAGCACGGCCGCGTCGACAAGCGGGTCATCGATCGACCCGACTCGGTGGACGCCGAGGCACTCCGATCGGTCGAGGATCGGCTGCAGTCGCTGCGGGGGCTCACGTACCTCGACGCCCAGGCCAGCTTGCTGAAGCTGGCGGCCGAAGCGTCCACGTCCGACCACGACCTGCTGCTGCACGTCGCGGAGACGCTCCGCACTGCCACGCGAGGAGAGGGTGGCGCGCACGTGGTGATCGGCGGGGTCTCCAATCTCACCGACGAGGCGCAGGTCTGGCGCCGTCAGACCCTCCGTCGTCTCTTCGAGACCCTCGAGCGCGAACAGGAGATGCTGCAGGTGCTCCAGGACGTGACCGCGGACCGCGAGGACGTGTGGGTCACGATCGGCGCCGAGCATCCGACGACCGGTGATTGGGAGGCCTCCATCGTCACGGCGCCGTTCAAGGCAGGTGACGCCACCGTCGGCACGATCGGCGTGGTCGGTCCCACCAGGATGGACTACCTCTCGGCGATGGCGTCCGTCCGTGCCGTGGCCAAGCGGCTGAGCGAGATCGCCACCGAGCACGAGGCGTAGGCGATGGCGGCCGTCCGCGACCTCTACGAGATCCTGGGCATCCCGCGGGATGCGTCTCCGACCGAGATCAAGGCCGCCTACCGCAAGCTCGCGCGGACGCTGCACCCGGACGTGAACGGCGACCCGGCGGACCAGGAGCGGTTCAAGGAGATCACGGGCGCCTACGAGATCCTGTCCGATCCCGCGAAGCGACGCCGCTACGACGAGTTCGGCTCCACCGGCCCCCAGGGCGCTCCGTTCACCGACATCCAGGACCTATTCGACATGTTCTTCGGGGGCGGGTTCGGCGTGCGGTCCCGAGGACCTCGGTCGAGGGCGCGCCGCGGCGAGGACCTGCGCACGCCCGTTCCACTTTCATTCGTGGGATCCGTGTTCGGCGAGCAGAAGGAGATCGAGGTCGAACGGCTCGCGACATGTGCGCGTTGCGCCGGCGTCGGCGCGGAGCCGGGGACCTCACCCATCGCGTGCCGAGCTTGCGGGGGGACCGGTGAGGTGCAGAGCGTCCGTCGGAGCATCTTCGGGACCGTGATGACGGCGTCGGCCTGCCCGACGTGCGGCGGGTCCGGCGAGGAGATCCCGGATCGATGCGAGGACTGCGGAGGGGAAGGTCGCGTGCGCGCGCCGGGCACCGTCACGTTCGACGTACCGCCCGGCGTTCTCGACGGGATGGACCTCCGCGTGTCGGGACAGGGCAACGCGGGCGTGGCGGGTGGCCCGCCCGGCGACCTGATCGTCGGCGTGGACGTTGAGCAGTCGAGCGCGTTCGAACGCCAAGGGCAGGACCTCTACGGCGTCCTAGACGTCACGATCATGCAGGCCTCGCTCGGCGGCGAGGTCGAGATCGACACGCTCGACGGGCCGGAACGACTCCGGGTCGAGCCCGGAACCGAGTCGGGCTCGGTCGTGCGCTTGAAAGGGAGAGGTGTTCCACACCTGCAGCGGCGTGGACGTGGTGACCTCTATGTGACCCTGCACGTCGTCACGCCACGTGATCTCTCGAAGGAGGAGCGCTCGTTGCTCGAGCGGCTCGCCGAGCTCCAGGGAGAGTCTGCCGGCGGGAACGGCACTCCGCGAACGTTGCGACGGCCGCAGTTCCGATCCTGATCGGCGCCGGACGGTAGGCTCGGGGACCGTGACGGACAGCACCTGCCTCTTCTGCAAGATCGCCGCGCGCGAGATCCCTTCGGACATCGTGCGGGAATCCGATCGGTTGGTCGCGTTCCGCGACACCAACCCGCAGGCGCCCACGCACATCCTGATCATCCCTAAGGGGCACGTGCGGTCGATCGCCGAGATGGAGGAAGGCCACGGCGACATGCTCGCGGACGTGGCGCAGGCGGCGGCGCAGCTCGCGCACGCTGAGGGGATCGCGGAGTCCGGTTGGCGGCTGGTCACGAACGTGGGCCCCGACGCCGGGCAGAGCGTGTTCCACCTGCATTTCCACTTGCTCGGGGGCAGGCCGATGGCGTGGCCACCGGGGTAACGCGGCCAAGGAAAGCGATAGGATGCCGCCACGGGACCCGAAGGGTCCCGTTCTCGACTAGAGGAGGAACGGGGTCACCCCCCGAGAGCGCGACACGTGGCAGCCGCCACCACACAGGTCAAGATCCTCGTCCCCGGTCACCAGTCGATGGTGGCCCTCCTCGGTCAGCAGGACGCGTTCCTGAAGCTGATCGAGGCCGCGTTCTCCTCCGACATCCTGGTCCGTGGCAACGAGATCACGATCAGGGGTCCAGATCACGAGGCCGAGCAGCTCGCGCGGCTGTTCGAAGAGCTGCTTGCGCTCCTCGAGAAGGGGCTCCAGCTCTCCGATTCCTCGGTGGGACAGACGATCGAGCTGATCAAGGGCGGCGGCGAGGAGGCGGGAGGCGACGGGATCGCCACGATGAGACCGAGCGAGGTGCTCGGCGACACGCTCCTCACCGCGCGCGGCACGTCGGTCGCACCGAAGACCGTCGGGCAGAAGCGGTTCGTCGACGCGATGCGGAGCTCGACCGTCACCTTCGCGATCGGACCGGCGGGCACCGGCAAGACCTATCTCGCCGTCGCCACCGCGGTGCGAGCCCTCCACGATCGTCAGGTGTCGAGGTTGATCCTCACGCGGCCGGCGGTCGAGGCGGGGGAGCGGCTGGGATTCCTGCCGGGGACCCTCTACGAGAAGATCGATCCGTACATGCGCCCGCTCTACGACGCGCTGTTCGAGATGACGGGCGGCGAGAGCCTCTCGCGGTTGATGGAGAGAGGCACGGTGGAGGTGGCGCCCCTCGCGTTCATGCGAGGGCGGACGCTGAACGACGCGTTCATCATCCTGGACGAGGCGCAGAACACGACCCCCGAGCAGATGAAGATGTTCCTCACGAGGATCGGATTCGGGTCCAAGGCCGTCGTGAACGGGGATGACACGCAAGTGGATCTCGCCAACGGTCAGCGGTCGGGGCTCCTGGTGATCGAAGAGATCCTGTCGGGCATCTCGGGCATCACGTTCTGCAGACTGGGAGGGCGCGACGTCGTCCGGCACAAGATCGTCCAGCAGATCGTCGAGGCGTACGACCGCTACGGTCAGCAGCGTCTCGGGATGGCCGAGTGATGGACGACGATCCTCACCTGGCGAGCGCCGGGCTCAGGGTCCTGATCTCGAACAGGCAGGACGAAGTCGTCGACGAAGAGGCGCTCCGCGCGCTCGCTCGTGACACCTTGCGGGGCGAGGGCATCGACCACGCGGAGCTCTCGGTGTCCTTCGTCGATCAGGACGAGATCGCGGGACTCCACGAACGGTTCATGGACGAGCCCGGCCCAACCGACGTGCTCTCGTTCCCGCTCGACGACGTGGATGAGAACGGCGTTCGCCTCCTCGGCGACGTCATCGTGGCGCCGACCGAGGCGGCCCGGAACAACCCCGGCGATCCTGCGGCGGAGCTGCGGCTCCTGCTGGTCCACGGGATCTTGCACCTGCTCGGCTACGACCACGAGGACGCCGACGAGCGCACGCGGATGTGGGAGCGCCAGGAGCGGTACAGCGGGGTGCGCGCGCCGTGATGTGGTGGTGGATGCTCGCCGCCGGTCTGGTGCTCTTCGGATCCGTGCTCGCCGCCGCCGAGGCATCGCTCACGCGCACGTCCCGTATCCGCGCGCTCGCGCTCGAGGAGGAGGGCCGGAGGAACGCGGAGACGTTGGTCAAGATCGAATCCGACCCACCGCGCTACCTGAACGCCGTCTACCTCACGGTGATGTTCGTACAGAACGGCTCGGCGATCCTGGTGGCGTTCCTCGCCGAGCAGCAGTTCGGCGACACGTGGGTGACGCTGGGGTCCTTCCTGTTCACGATCCTGTACTTCGTGTTCGTCGAGGCGATGGCGAAGACGTTCGCGGTGCTGCACGCGGACCGCGTGGCGCTCGCCCTCTCTCCGATCGTCTGGTTCCTCGGCCGCCTCCTCGCGGCGCCGACCCGGGTCCTGATCGGTCTGGCCAACCTGCTCCTTCCCGGCAAGGGGCTGAAGCAGGGCCCGTTCGTCTCCGAGGAGGAGATCCGGTCGATGGCCGAGGTCGGCTCCGAGGAGGGTTCGATCGACGAGGGCGAGAAGGAGCTGATCCACTCGATCTTCGAGTTCGGCGACACGATCGTGCGCGAGGTCATGGTGCCCCGTCCGGACATCGTCGCCATCGAGGAAGACGAGACCCTCCGCGACGTCCAGGCCCTGGTGCTCACGCACGGCTACTCCCGCATCCCGGTCTTCCACGAGTCGCTCGACGACGTGAAGGGGGTCGTGTTCGCGAAGGACGTCCTGAAGGCCGTCCATCAGGGCAAGCAGGACATGCCGCTGTCGGAGATCGTGCGGCCGGCACAGTTCGTGCCGGAGACCAAGCGGGTGGCGGAGCTCCTGAAGGAGATGCAACGCGAGAAGTTCCACCAGGCACTCGTCTACGACGAGCACGGCTCGGTGACCGGCATCGTCTCGCTCGAGGACCTGCTCGAGGAGCTGGTCGGGGAGATCGCCGACGAGTACGACCTTGAGGAACCCGAGGTGCTCGAGCTCGGCGACGGCCTTTACCGCGTCTCCGGGAAGGCCTCGATCGACGACGTGAACGAGCTGCTCCGGACGGAGCTGCCGGACGGGGAGTGGGACACGGTCGCCGGCCTGATGCTCGACCTCCTCGGACGGATGCCCGAGAAGGGCGAGGAGGTCTCGTTCCGCGGGCTGAGCCTCAAGGCCGACAAGGTGCAGGGCCGTCGGATCGCGAGCGTGCTGATCACCCGAGCCGATCAGAACGGCGAGGGAGCGGAGGCCGTCGATGTCTGAGATCGACGGCTCCATGACCGAGGTGGACGACGCCAAGCTGGACGAGATGCTGAGCGCCGCGCGCGCGATCATGTCG
>JBKKAE010000124.1:0-8039 GCA_046714835.1 Actinomycetota bacterium
CCATCACGGACTCCAACGAGTGACGCGGATGCGCGGGGGAGATCGTCGTGTGCGGCGAAGCCTCGATCCCGATCACGCCGCCGGTCTCCGCGACCGACTTCAACAGGTCGTCGTCCTTCAGCTTGCGTTCCGAGAACAACACTCGCGCCCCGGAATGGGAAAGGAAGACCGGCCGCTCGCTCACCTCGCAGGTCTGGCGGGCCGTCTCGTCACCGGTGTGCGAGAGGTCGATCGCCATCCCCAAACGGTTCATGCGCCGGACCGCGTCGAGACCGAACCGGGTGAGACCGGCGTCGCCCGGGTCCTTCACGCCGCCGCCGAGCTGATTCGACTCGCTGTACGCGATCCCGCACATCCGCACACCAAGCCCGAAGAGCACGTCGAGACGGTCGAGCTCGTTCTCGATCATCGCGGCGCCCTCCATGCAGGGCACCATCGCGATCCGGCCGCTCCGATGAGCCTCGACGATGTCGTCGACCGTGCCGCCCACGACGACCGTCGATTGGTGCGCGACGTCCGCGAGGTGCATCCCGAGGTCGTGGATGGCGTCCGTCCATTTCCAGCCGGCCTTCGACGTGATCGTGGCGGTTCCGTCGAGGAAGTTCTCGAAGACGGCGTCCAGGCCAGATGCCGCGAGGCCCTCGTAGCCGTACCACTCGCGTCCCTCGCGGATGTACTCGTCGTTCTGCGTCATGTCGGCGGGGGTGATGCCGCAATGGTCGTGCAGCGAGATGCAGACGCACTCGCGCAGCAGCCGCTCGGCGCGTTCGTCGTCCGCGTCGGAGAGCGGGTAGACGAACGGCGGGACGCGGCCGAGTTGGGGTGAGAGCTCGAACTCCTTGTAGTCGACCCCCGGCTCCAGGTAGGAGAACGACATGTAGCCGTCCCACCGCTTCTTGGGCTCCATCCGGCATCCTTTCGCGGTCGTCGTCGAGGTACGCTGGGCCTATGAGCTTCCCGCATTCGCGTCCGCGTCGCATGCGACGGACGGCGGCGCTCCGCTCGCTGATCCGCGAGACCGACGTACGGCCTGGCGATCTGATCGCACCTCTGTTCGCCAAGGAAGCGTTGAGCGAACCCGTGGCCATCGAGTCGATGCCCGGCCAGCTCCAGCACACGCTCGAGTCGCTCCGCAAGGAGGCGGTCGAGATCGCGGAGCGCGGGGTACGGGCATTCATCCTGTTCGCCGTCCCGGCACGCAAGGATGCGGAGGGCTCGGAGGCCTGGAACCCCGAAGGGATCGGTCAGCGAGCGCTCCACGCGTTGCGCGAGGAGTTCGGCGACGACGCGGTCGTGATCGGCGATCTCTGCCTGGACGAGTACACCGACCACGGCCACTGCGGCGTGCTGAACGACCGGGGCGAGGTCGAGAACGACGCCACCGTCGAGCTCTACCGGCGGATTGCCGTCGCACAAGCCGAGGCGGGGGCTCATCTCGTCGCGCCGAGCGGGATGATGGACGGACAGGTCGCTGCGATCCGTTCCGCGCTGGATGATGCCGGACATCTGGACGTCGGGATCCTCGCGTACGCGGCGAAGTTCGCCTCGCCTCTGTACGGACCGTTCCGCGAGGCGGCGGAGGGCGCGCCTCGCTTCGGAGACCGGACCGGCTACCAACAGGATCCGGCGAACGCGGACGAGGCGCTTCGCGAGATCCGGACCGACATCGAGGAAGGTGCCGACATCGTGATGGTGAAGCCGGCGCTGCCCTACCTCGACGTGATCCGTCGCGCGAAGGACGAGACCCACTTCCCGATGGCCGCCTACCACGTGAGCGGCGAGTACGCGATGGTGAAGGCGGCGGCCGCGAACGGATGGCTCGACGAGCGACGCGTCGTGCTCGAGCTGCTGACGTCGATCCGGCGAGCCGGCGCTGACCTGATCCTCACGTACCACGCGAAGGACGCCGCGGACTGGCTCCGCGGCTGAGGGCTCGGCAGTGACTCGGTACGTCGCGCTCCTTCGTGGCATCAACGTCGGCGGGAAGAACGCGGTCCCGATGCCCGCGCTGAAGGCGAGCTTCGAGGACGCCAGCTTCGGCAACGTCGCGACGTACATCCAGAGCGGCAACGTCCTGTTCGACGCGCCGTCCTCGAGCCAGGCCGAGCTCACCAGCAGGATCGAAGGGGTCCTCCGGAAGGCGTTCGCCCATTACGACGCAAGCGTCGTCCTGCGGAGCCGGAGCCAGATGCGAGCGGTCGTCGACCGGGCGCCGAAGGGGTTTGGGACCGAGCCGGCGAAGTACCGCTACGACGTGGTCTTCCTGAAGCCGCCCCTGACCGCGAAGACCGCGATCAAGGACGTGTCGACGAAGGAGGGCGTAGACCGAATCTGGGCGGGCACCGGCGCCCTCTACATGGCGAGGCTGGACAGCCGGGCGACACAGAGCCGTCTCAATAGGATCGCGTCGCTCCCTACCTATAAGAACATGACGATCCGAAATTGGAACACGACAACGAAGCTCGTCGCGTTGCTCGACGCCGAGGCCTGAGCCCTTCCGGTCAGCCGGTGACGGTGGCGGGGTCGCAGTTCGCGCCCGAGAGGACAACGCACACGCGCTCGCGGGACGAGACCGGATAGGCGCCCGAGAGAAGCGCGGCGAACGCGGCAGCGCCTCCGGGCTCGACGATCAACCGGACGTCTTCCCATAGAGCCCGTTGCGCGTCCCGGATCTGATCCTCCGTGACGAGGACCATGCGCTCTACGTGATCTCGGACGATCGGGAACGTGTGATCGCCGACCCGGGCCGCGCCGAGCGAATCAGATGCGAGCCCGCCGACGGGGACGACGACGGGTTCACCGGCTGCGAGGGCCGCTGTCATCGAGGCGCATCCCTCGGGCTCGACGCCGACCACACGCACTCGATCCCCGCACCAGGCTGCGATCCCGGCGAGCGGACCTCCTCCACCCACGCCCATCAGGATCACGTCGACATCGGGCACCTGCTCCTCGATCTCGATCCCGAGCGTCCCCTGGCCGGCGATCACCTCGGGTTGGTCGAAGGGATGCATCACCAGAGCGCCGGTCTCCTCCGCTCGCGCCGCCAACGCTTCGTTCGCCTCGGCGAAGTACCCCTCGACGATCGTGACGCGCGCACCGTGGGCCTGCACCCGATCGATCTTCGTCTGCGGCGACGTCGACGGGATGAAGATCTCCGCGGGGACGCCCGTCTCGCGGGCGGCGTACGCCACCGCCAGGCCGAAATTGCCGCCCGACGCGGCGATCACGCCGTCCAGCGGCACCTCGCTCGACAGGAGCTTGTTGAACGCGCCACGAGGCTTGAACGAGCCCGTGTGCTGGAGCAGCTCGAGCTTCGCAACGACCGAGGCGCCGTGCATCTCCCCGAGCTCCAGAACCGGCGTTCGGCGCACCCGACCGGCGATCCGCTCGGCGGCAGCACGGATGTCATCGGGTCCCACGGTCACGGCCCGCATCCAATCACAGGTGGCCAGACAGGACGCGCTCATAGACTGATGGGCCGTGAGCCGGTCCGAGGAACTCTTCGAGCGAGCGAAGCGAACGATCCCCGGAGGTGTGAACTCGCCGGTTCGCGCGTTCGGTGCGGTCGGCGGCACACCTCGGTTCGCGGTCCGGGGCGAGGGTTCCTATCTCGAGGATGCCGACGGAACTCGATTCGTCGACCTCTGTCAGTCGTGGGGAGCGTTGCTGTTCGGTCACGCGCGGAAGGAGATCGTGGATGCCGCGGTCGAGGCCGCCGGGCGAGGAACCTCCTTCGGCGTTCCCACCGAAGCCGAGGTGCAACTCGCCGAGCGGATCGTCTCGATGGTGCCTTCGGTCGAAGAGGTGCGGCTCGTCTCCTCGGGCACCGAGGCCGCGATGTCCGCGATCCGTCTCGCCCGCGGCGCGACCGGCAAGGACACGCTCATCAAGCTCGAGGGCTGCTACCACGGTCACTCCGACGCGCTGCTCGCGCAGGGCGCCGGCAGCGGGCTTGCGACCTTTTCGATCCCCAGCACCCCGGGTGTCACCGACGGAGCCGCGCGCGACACGGTGATCGCACCCTTCAACGACCTCGACGAGATCGCGTCGCTCTTCGAAGCCAACGAGGGAACGGTCGCCGCGCTCATCGTCGAGCCGGTACCCGCGAACATGGGAGTCGTGCCGCCCGGCGACGGGTACCTCGAGGGTCTTCGTCTCCTCTGCGACGAACATGGCGCGCTCCTGATCTTCGACGAGGTGATCACCGGGTTCCGGATCGCGCGCGGCGGCGCGCAGGATCGCTACGGCGTCACCCCGGACCTCACCGTCCTCGGCAAGGTGATGGGCGGCGGGTTCCCGTGCGCAGCCTTCGGCGGCCGGCGCGACCTGATGGAGCAGCTCGCACCGGTCGGACCCGTCTATCAAGCCGGGACGCTCAGCGGGAACCCGGTCGCGGTGGCGGCCGGCCTGGCCGCTCTCGAGCTGATCGATCGCGAAGATCCGTACGCGGCGCTCGAGGCAACGGCGGAGGATCTTGAGGCCGGTCTCGCGCTGGCCTTCGAGACGAACGGGATCGAGGCGACGGTCAACCGAGCCGGCTCGCTCTTCAGTCTGTTCTTCTCGGGCGAAGCGATCAGGAACTTCGAGGACGCGAAGGCGGCCGACCACGAACGGTTCTCACGCTTCTTCCACCACATGCTGGACGAGGGCGTGTACCTGCCGCCGTCGGGCTACGAGCTGTGGACGCTGTGCACGGTCTTCGGCGAGACCGAGACCGAGATGGTGCTCGGGGCGGCCGGCCGCTTCCGCGGCTGACCGCTCCGAAGCTCACACAAGCGTGAGGGTGGCCGCCTGCGCCGCCATCGGCTCGTCGCCGTCGGACGCCGGCTCGGTGGCGATGCAGAACGTCCCCACGATGTGCTCGCCCGCGTCGTGGGTGGGCGCGACGCGGCACCACATCCGCCCCTCGATCCCCTTGAGGCTGAACGTGACCGTCTTCCCCGTGAGCGCGGCCGCGTGTGCCTCGAGGATCGGGAGGTTCTCCCCTTCCATCCCGAACGCCTCGAGCAGCTCTCTTCCGTCGAGGAAGCGAGGGTGGATCCCCAGGTGCTGGGAGGCCGTCCAGGAGACCCCTCTCAGTCGAAGCGAGCCGTCGGTGGTCCACATGACGGCCGGAAAGTGCTCTTCCTCTGCAGAAGGCGCTGGCTCACGGCGAGGCGACGACCAATCCACCGTGTCCGTGATGCCGATGAGCTCCCACTGTCGCATGTGCTCTCCTCCTCGACGCCACTCTTCTTGCTCTACCTGATATCGGGTACTCAGGTCGCCCGGCGTATCGGCGAAGAGAACCATTTCGTGCTTCCCCGAGGGGACTACGACTTCTGCGGGAGGGCCCCCGGAGGAATGCTGCCTCGGCACGTCAGGTTGCTGGCACTATAGAGACGAGGGACCCTTCCGAAAGGACACGACATGCCATCTGAGACCGCAACCTTCGGCGCCGGCTGCTTCTGGGGCGTCGAGCACCTGTTCCGAAAGGTCCCCGGCGTGATCGACGCCGTCTCCGGCTACAGCGGCGGGATCGTCGAGAACCCCACCTACCGCGAGGTCTGCAGTGACACGACCGGCCACGCCGAGGTCGTGGAGGTGACGTTCGACCCAGAGGTCGTGTCGTTCGACCAGCTCCTCGAGGTGTTCTGGGCGATGCACGACCCGACGCAGGTCAACCGGCAGGGGCCCGACCGTGGCTCGCAGTACCGGAGCATCGTTCTCACGCACTCCGACGAACAGCAGTCAACGGCCCAGGCCTCACGCGATCGGGCTCAGGGCCGGTATTCGCAGCCGATCGCAACTGAGATCCGGCCGCACGTGGTCTTCTATCGGGCCGAGGAGTACCACCAGCGGTACTACCTGAACAACGGACACGAGCCGTACTGCCACGCGATCCCGCCGGGGCTGCTCGAGGACTTGGGGTTGGTCAGCGCGTAGCTCAGCCGTCGCGGAAGCCGACGATCGAGTGTGAGCCGTCGCAGAACGGCTTGTTCTGTGAATGGCCGCATCGGCAGAGCACCTGTCGGTTGCGGACCTCGTACGGCTCGCCGTCGGCTCCGACGACCCTGATCCCACCGCGCACGAACAGCGGCCCGTTGCGGAACACGGCGATCTCCGGCTCGTACACGGGCTCGTGGTCGGGGGTGTCGGGGGAGTCCGCCCATGCGAGCCGTCCGGATGGGCAGAGCTCGACCATCCTCCCCATCCGCTCACGCACGGTGGGATCCGCGTCGCCGAGCATCTGCCACACGCCGGTGAACCGGTCCTTGCAGAAGCCGGCCTTCGAGCAGAGCGAGAGATCGTCGCTGATGATCGCGCCGTCCTCGGCCTGGAAGACATCGGTCCGTGGCTCGCGCGATCCGTGATCGGCCCGTTCCGTGACGTCGACGCGCGGCTCCTCAAGATGGCTTTCGTCGCAGAAGGGTTTGGTCGCGCTCCGGCCGCACCGACAGAGGCGGTAGGTGTCGCCAGCCTCCAGCCGTTCGAACGGTGCGTAGTCCACCGGCTCGCCGAACTCAGTCTTCACCGACCTGGTTCGCGCGATCGGGAGAGGACCGCTCACCTGATACGGACCGTCCTCCTCGACGCGGATCTCCGGCTCCGACATGTGCGGCATCCTCCCATGGCACACCCTCAGGGTGGAATCCTCCGACCTCGAAGGAGAACGGTGCTTGGCCGGGTCCCTGGCAGGACCTAGACTCCGAACGCGTGTTCGAGGACCTGAACCCGGAGCAGCAGGCTGCCGTGAACCATGGCGAGGGACCGCTGCTCATCGTCGCGGGCGCCGGGAGCGGCAAGACGATGACCCTCGCTGCTCGGGTGGCCTCCTTGATCGAGCGCGGGATCCGCCCTGAGCGGATCCTGCTCCTCACGTTCAGCAGGCGCGCCTCTCGCGAGATGGTCTCGCGCGCGGCCCGCTTGGGCACGAGCGACACAGGCCGCGTCTGGGGCGGCACGTTCCACGCGATCGGGAACCGTCTGCTGCGCCTCCACGGTCGCGCCCTCGGTCTCACGCCCGACTTCACCGTCCTCGATCAGGCCGACGGCGCCGACGTGATGAACCTGCTGCGCGACGAGCTCGGGTACTCGGCCCGCGAGCGGCGGTTCCCTCGCAAGGACACGCTTGCGGCGATCTACTCGCGGACGGTGAACGCGGGCGAGCGGCTCACCGACGTGTTGAAGCGTCACTACCCCTGGTGCCTCGACGAGGCGGAAGGGATCCGTGAGATCTTCCGCGCCTACACCGAGCGCAAGCGGCAGCAACACGTCCTCGACTACGACGACCTGCTCCTGTTCTGGAAAGCGCTCGCGACGTCACCCGCCGCCGCTTCGCAGCTCGCCGGGATGTTCGAGCACATCCTGGTCGACGAGTACCAGGACACGAACGCCCTGCAGGCCGACATCCTCGAAGGGATGCGGCCCGCGGCCGGCCCGCGGAACCTCACGGTCGTGGGCGACGACGCGCAGGCGATCTACGGCTTCCGCGCCGCGACCGTGAAGAACATCCTCGAGTTCCCCGATCGCTTCCCGGACGCGACGATGATCAAGCTCGAGCGGAACTACCGTTCGACGCCGCCGATCCTGGCGGCGTCGAACGCGGTGATCGCGCTGAGTCCGCAGAGACACGAGAAGACCCTCCGCCCCACTCGCCCGGGAGAGACACGGCCGATCCTAAGGGCGTGTCTCGACGAGGCCGGGCAGAGCGATGCCGTGTGTCGTGCGGTCCTCCAGCATCGTGAGGAGGGCGTCCCGCTGAAGTCGCAAGCGGTCCTGTTCCGCGCGGCCTACCACTCGGACCACCTCGAGGTGGAGCTCGCCCGTCGGAACATCCCGTTCGTCAAGTACGGGGGACTGAAGTTCATGGAGGCGGCCCACGTGAAGGACGCGCTCTCGTGCCTCCGGATCCTGGAGAACCCGCTCGACGAGGTGAGCTGGTTCCGGGTCCTGCAGCTGCTCGACGGGATGGGCCCGACGTCGGCTCGGCGACTCATGGAGGAGCTCGAGGTGCGGCGCGGTGACGCCGCGGACGCGGCGTCACCGCTCACCCGCTT
>JBKKAE010000125.1:0-2503 GCA_046714835.1 Actinomycetota bacterium
GCCCATGTCACCCTTGATCTTGAGCTTGCCGCTCATGTAGGCCGAGGTCGGGTTCAGGTCGCCGGCGGCGATCTTCTCGAACGTCTCGGCGGAGCTCGTGATCGTGACGTCGGCCTCGCCGCCCCCCTCGGACACCGAGACGGCGCCGTCGCTGACGTCGACCTTCCACTGCCCCTCGCCCTCGATGTCGAAGAGGTACGAGTTGTTCACACCGGCCGTCTTGGACGCGTCGACACGCGACTCGAGGCCCTCGAAGAATTCTCTCGTGTTCATGGGCGCGGAGCCTACTACGCGGCTACAGGCAGGAAGCGGCGGATCAGCGCGTGTGAGAGATCCCACTGTGCCTCGACGATCGCCAGCCGGTTCTGCTCGAGCATCCGTGCTTCGGCGAGGTCGAGCCGGAGGTCCTGACGCTCTCGCGTCAACGCTTCCAGCCGCAGCAGGAGCGCCTCGACGCTCGGTTCGCGGGTCGCAGACCGCATGATGGTCGGTATCGGCACGGTGACGGCGTGGGTAAAGGGCGGTGAAACCCGCACCCGCAGCCTAGAAAGGGCGTCGGATAGCATCCCGAGCCGCGATGCGGCGCCAAGGGCGATGAACTTCGATCTGACGGAGGAGCACGAGCTCGTCCGGTCCACGGTTCGAGAATTCGCCGAGCAGCGCGTGGCCCCTCTGGCCGAAGAGCTCGACCGGGAAGGCCGCTTTCCCTACGAGCTTGTCGCGGACCTCGCCGAGCTCGGTCTGATGGGGATGACCATCCCCGAGGAGTACGGCGGCGGCGGTGGCGACACCGTCTCGTACGCGATCGCGGTCGAGGAGCTGACCCGGATCGACTCGTCGGTGGCGATCACCGTGGCGGCGCACCACTCGCTCGGGACGCTGCCGATCTTCTACTACGGCAGCGAGGAGCAGAAGCGCGAGTGGCTCCCCGAGCTCGCGTCCGGACAGAAGCTCGCGGCGTTCGGTCTGACCGAGGCCGGCGCGGGCTCCGACGCGGGCAACACGCGCACCACCGCCGAGCTGCGCGAGGGGCAGTGGGTGATCAACGGCTCGAAGATGTTCATCACGAACGCAGGCACCGACATCACCGCCTGCGTGACCATCACCGCGAGCACCGGCGAGGGCGAGATCTCGAACTTCGTCGTCCCGAACGGGACGCCGGGCTACGAGATTTCCCCGCCCATGCACAAACTCGGCTGGCGCGCGTCCGACACGCGCGAGCTCTCGTTCAAGGAGGTTGCGGTCCCCGAGGGAAATCTGCTGGGTCCACGCGGAGAGGGCTTCAAGCAGTTCCTCGAGATCCTCGACGGCGGCCGCATCTCGGTCGCGTCGATGGGCGTCGGCCTCGCGCAGGGGGCGTACGACCTCGCGTTTGCGTACGCGAAGGAGCGCGAGCAGTTCGGCAAGCCGATAGCGAAGTTCCAGGCGGTTCAGTTCGCGCTCGCAGACATGGCGACGGAGATCGAGGCCGGCCGCGCGCTCGTCTACAAGGCAGCGTGGCTGAAGGATCAACGCCGTCCCTTTGCGCGCGAGGCAGCGATGGCGAAGCTGTACACGGGCTTGCTGTCGAACCGAGCCGTGAACGCCGCGCTGCAGATCCATGGCGGGTACGGGTTCATGGAGGAGTCGCCGATCTCGCGCCTGTTCCGCGACCAGAAGATCCTGGAGATCGGCGAGGGCACGAACGAGGTGCAGCGCATGGTGATCGCGCGGCTGCTCGGCCTCTGACGGGCTTGCCGCGACGAGGCGGCGGGAGTAGGGTCGGCATGCAGACGAGCAGGAGGTGCCATGAGGCGTGACGGCGAGAGGCAGACCGGCCCCCGGTCCCGGCGCCTGCTCGCGCCGCTCGCGGGCGTGGTACTCCTCGCGATCGCCGTCGCCGAGCGGTTCCGCCGGCGCCGCAGCGGCGAGCAGACCGAAGGGAGGAAGCAGATGTCGGAGGCGAACAAGACCATTTCTCGGCGCCTCACCGAGGAGGCGTTCAATCAGGGCAAGTACGACGTGATCGAAGAGCTGGTCGCGCCGACGTTCGTGAACCACGATCCGACCACCGGGGACACGAAGGGTCCCCAGGGGACAAGAGAGCTGATCGAGGGCTACCGATCGGCGTTCCCGGATCTGAAGCTGACGATCGAGGAGCAGGTGGCGGAGGGCGACCTCGTCGCGACCCGCTGGACCGCGAGGGGCACCCACAAGGGCGAGCTGATGGGGATCGCCCCGACCGGCAAGGAGTCGACGGTCACCGGCATGTCGATCGAGAAGATCACGAACGGGAAGATCGTCGAGTCCTGGAACAACTGGGACACGCTCGGGATGATGCGGCAGCTCGGCGCAGTTCCGGCGCTGGCCACCGCTTGAGCAGGCCGTTCCGCGAAGGGCCGCCTCCGGGCGGCTCTTCGCCCTTTTGGGTGTCCGCAGGCGCGCACGAGCCTGCCGATTAATCCTGGCAGCCAATCGATGTTAATCTCCGAGCCCCAGCACATGCCATGCAACGCCTGCGGCG
>JBKKAE010000126.1:0-9107 GCA_046714835.1 Actinomycetota bacterium
GACGCTCGGAAGCTGCAGGTGGACGTCCACCGCACCCTCGCGATGGGTCCGTTCGGGTTGTGGATCGATCCCGAGGCCCTGCTTCTCGGAACGACCGTGTTCGTGATGAAGGAAGCCTCGCTCCTGCGACTCGACGACACGAACGCCCTCATCCACGCCTGCATGCACGCAGCCCTTGGCCGCCAGCACCCACGGCTCGTTCCGCTACGAGACGTCCTCCAGATCGCGTGGTCCGGCAAGGTCGATTGGGAGTCCCTCTCCCGTCGCATGCTCGATTGGCGACTCACGGCCCCCGTGTCGCACGCGATGCGGACCGCGAGCGCCACCTTGAACACGCCTCTGCCGGATGACGCGAACGAGGTGCTGAGCATGCCGGTCGGAAGGATCGAGCGACGCGCCCTGCGCGCGTACACCACCGATCGGAAGCGAAGGGGAGGGCCTGCGCTCTCCGCCCTGTGGGCGATCCCCGGCCTGAGATCCAAGGCGGCTTTCGTCCAGGCGATGCTCCTACCGGACCGGCGATTCCTCGAAGCGGACGGTCGCTCGGGAAACCTCCGACGCCGGTGGATGGTTCCCCTCCGGTGGGCGACCGCCCTGTTCGGGCGCGTCGCCTCCGGGATCAAGCGGGGCTGGGGCCGGAACGAGAGCCGGCGCTAACCGGCAGGCCGGATCTTCCCGATCACGGGTTCGGTGTGACAATGGCATGCACGGTCCCGGCAGTCGTCCTGCCACGCGCGCCCCGGATCCCACACGATCGAGGGGTCGTCCTTCGCGACGAAGAACTCGCAACCGCAGTGAGGACACATCTGAGCCACGAGGTCATGCCAGTCGCTCTCATCATCCCGACGTCGGGGAGGAAGTGCACCTGGGTTGCTTTCATCCATCGGCGTTCGATCCTCCTGGGGGGCTCATGCGACCACGAGTGTGTCGATCTCGACCTCGTCCGCGACCGTCACCGGTGCTTCCTCCAGTGACGACGGACCCGCTCGGCCCATGCACCACCGGAGCAGGGGAGCGGTCATCACGGTGGTGAACACCGCGATCAGGACCACCATCGCGTACGTCGCCTCGTTGAGGACCCCGATGGACAATCCGATCGAGGCGATGACCAGCTCCATCGCACCCCGCGCGTTCAGCCCGAACCCGACGGCGAGTGCCTCCCACTTCGGTAGACCACCGAGCCTGGCGCCGAGCCCACCGCCGACGATCTTCCCGAGACAGGCGACGACTACCGCCAGGACCGTGAACGCCAACGCACTTCCTCGCAGCATCGTCAGGTCCACCTTGATCCCGGTGTACGCGAAAAAGAAGGGGACGAAGAATCCCATGCCGATCTCGCGCAAGCCGGTGACCGACCGACGATCCACCTTCCCGCTGCGCCCGATCAGGAGCGCGGCGACGAACGCACCGAGCACAAGGTGCACCCCGATGACCTGGGTGATGGCGGCGAACACCAGGACGATCGCGAAGATGATGGACGTGTTGCTGTGCGGGATTCGGAGGTGCGAACCGAGGCTCAGTGCCTTGCCCACCAAGAACCGTCCCGCGGTGAACGCCAAGCCCACGAAGGCAGCGGTCAGGAGGACCGTTCGCACAACCGAGCCCATCGCGACCCCTCCGGCCGCGAGACCCGTGACGACCGAAAGCACGATCCAACCGATCGTGTCGTCGGCAACCGCGGCCGCGATGATGACAGAGCCCGTGCGCGTTCTGAAGAGATCGAGGTCCATCAGGATCCGGGCGATCACCGGGATCGCGGAGATCGACATCGCCGTGGCCAGGAAGAGGGCGAACACGGGCCGCCCCACCACCGTCGGCAGGAGCTCTTCGGGGAAGACCATCCCGAGCGCGAACCCCGCCGCGAACGGGATGGTGAACCCACCGATCCAGCTGCCGATCACCGCCGCACGCGCCCGGGAGAGGATGCCGAGCCTGGCTTCGAGCCCGCCGATCAACACGAGCATCAGGACGCCCGTCCACGAGAAGACGTCCAGGAGGGCGCGCTGGGTCGGCTCCGCCGGGAAGAGGGCGTCGAATGCGTCCGGGGCCACCCAACCGAGCAGGGAAGGTCCGAGCATGATGCCGAAGACCAGCTCGCCCACGTGAAGAGGGATGCCGATCCGCGCCGCCAGCTCGCCGCCCAGCCGAGCGGCAAGGAAGAGGACGGCCACATCCACCAGGAAGAGGAACAGCTGGTGTTCCGTCATGGGTGCCCCTTCAGGCGCCGAATCGTCGTCACACCCCGAGCGGCTGATATCCGGCCGCGGCCGCCTTGGCACCGCAGCGCCGACAGATGAACGCCTCTTCCTCGGGCCAGTAGTCGGCGACCCCAAGACACGTGGGGCAGGTGAGGGTCCCGTCCTTCTCGGGATCCATCGCCCAGGGTCGGAGGAGGCTCCCGGGAGTGTCCATGACCCGCTCGTACGCCCCTTGCATGGCCTCGAGCAGAGCGCGGGATCGGACCTGGGTCTCGAGCTGATATGGATTCCCTTGAAGCGCACGCACGAACGACTCGCGGTACCGAGGGCTCGTGACGTATTTCGTGACGAGGTTCTGGAGCTTGTAGAACATCGCGATCATGTCGTACCAGACGTCTGCGCCTGTCTCGACCCGGCGATGGTAGGCATCGAACGCGGCGGCCTCGTTGCCGGTCCGCATGACCTCCGTGATCGTCTCGTAGCTGTGGAGCGCCGAGAAGAGCGCAACGTCCACGCCCGAGGAGAAGATCGGGTCCACGAATCGGAGCGCATCGCCAGCCAGGAGCCACCCGGGTCCGGCGAAGCGATCGATCGTGTATGAGTAGTCGCCTTCCACCCAGAACGGACGGATCCGTTCTGCGTTCTTCATCGCATCACGCAGCGTGTCGTTCTTGTCCACGAGGGAGTAGAAGAATTCCTCGTGGGTCTTCCCGGTCCGCTGGAAGTCTTCTTTGTCCAGCACAACCCCGACCGTCGCCTTCCCGGCTCGAAGCGGGAACTGCCATGCCCATGCCTGGTTCATCCCGAGGAAATAGAAGAGGGAGAAGCCTTCGAGTCTCTGCGGGGCGGGCTTCACGTTCTTGAACCAGGAGTAGATGCAGAACTGGTTGAAGCTCGGATCGTGATGCTTCATCTTCAGCTGGTTCGCGAGCAAGCATCGACGGCCGGACGCGTCCACGATGTACTTCGCGTAGAGATCCCGTTCCCAGCCGTCCGCCACGTGGGCACGGACGCCTACGGCCCGGCCTTCCTCGAACAGGACGTGCTTCACCTTCACACCCTGGAGAACCTTGGCGCCCTTCTCGTGCGCGTGCTTCAGGAGAAGCGTGTCCATGGCATCACGCTCGACGTTGTAGGTGTAGGGCTGCGGGCCGCCCGCCATCGCATACTCGAACAGCCATACCTCAACGAACTTCCAGAGGGGAGAGCGGGGACCATTCCACGCAGCTCCCGGCTTGTGGATGAATCCCTCTTCGTTCATCTTTTCGAGGAACCCGATCCGATCGAACACGAGGTTCGTCGACGGCACGAGTGACTCACCGACGTGATCTCTGGGGTGGATGTCCTTCTCGATGATGAGTGCCCGGTGTCCGTCCATCGCAAGCAGGGCGCCGAGAGCCGAGCCTGAAGGTCCCCCTCCCACGATGATCACGTCAGCGTCGTACTCCCGTTCCTTCGTCATGCGTACCTCCTGTTGTCACTTGTTGCCCTCGATCGCTCGGTGTTCATCCTGCCTTCTCCGCCGCGAACGCCGTTTGGGTACCGCCCATCCGCCGAGAGCCACGATCCGTCTGGTACCAGAGCTCCGGAGTTATGCCGAATGTCCTTTCCACCAGCTCCACGGTTCGCCGTCGCCGCCGGCTCGCCTCCGCCACCACGGTCAAGGCATCCGAGCCCGGAAGTTCTGGTGCGCTGCCGACGTGGCATCGCTCGTGGGACACAAGTACGAACCGTGGCGGTTGCTCTCGCTCCACGGCGGCGGCGATCAACTGCAGAAGCACCGTGCCGCCAGGTTCCGTGAGGGCGGTGCTACCGCCCGGCCAGAGCACGACCTCTGCGTGGGACAGGAGGCTGAGGTTGCCGAGCAGTTCTCGCAGGCCGACCTGATAGCGGTGGTCGCTGCACGCCAAGACGAGTGCGTGCCGCCGCTCCTCGTTGGGTCGCACACGCCCCGGCTCCGCTCCTCGCGCGATCGCGCGGACGAGCTCACCGATCCGATGGTCCTGGGCCCATGGGTCGGGGAGCTGGCGGTTGCCCTTGACGCGGTACCGGTTCCTCCGCCCGATGCGGTCACGCTCGAGGAACCCTTCGCGAACGAGATCCGTGACGATCGACTGGGTGGCCCGCGGACTGATGCCGACCTCGAGGGCGAGTTCGCTCAAGCGAAGGTCTGCTTGCCGGGCGAGCGCGACTAGGACCATCCCGTGGTGCGAGAGGAAGGACCAACCGTGTCGAGGCATGCCTCACAACATAGGAAGTGTGCTTCCTCTATGGATGCGCCGGCTCGCGTAGGTTTCCTACGGCTTTCATAGGGAGAGGATTCGGGGATCAGCGGACGGGGAGCTGCGAACGGACTCGGGCGGGGGTAAAGACACCGCCGGCATCGAGGCATCCCACAGCATTCGCACGTTCTTGTCGATCAACACTCGCGCGTCTTGAGAAGCGTCAGGCGGTTGTTTCGGGTCTGCGGAACCAGATGGTTGTGGTCTGTCCGCGCAGAGCGCGATAGTGCTGTCCTGCCGTCCTCTTGAGGAGGTTCTTCGGAGCCTCCCAGGTCGGCATGTACTTGTATCGGAGTCTCGCAGGGATCTTGACGGGGCTGAGGCCGGCTCCAGCCCCCAGCGCGAGGAGGCTCTTGTTGACGAAACAGTTGACGTGCTGGAGAGGCTCCACGTCGTACAGTGATTTCCGGCTGGACTTCCCCGCCGTCCAGTCTCCTATCGCGAGCCGCCGCCGCGCCCGCATCCCATTCGGGACGCCTACCTTGAGGATCCCGCCGGGCGCCAGGAGCTTCCCAAGCCGTTTCACCATGTCCAATGGCTCGAAGAGATGCTCGAACACCATCTGCGTGTTGATGAAGTCGAAAGAGGACTCCTCGCAATCCTCGAGGGCTGCGACTTCGAACCCTTCGTTCCTCGCGTGCTCCACGCGACTGGTCGAGTTCTCGACACCGAAGGTCTCCAGCCCGAACGCCCTGGCGATCTGGATCCAGACACCCCACCCCATGCCGAAGTCCATGAAGCGCAGGTCACGCGGATCGCGGCCCAGAAAGTCGATGATCGACATGATCTCGAGCGCGGTGCGGCCCCGAGACCTGGTGGCGTTCTGTTCCTTGCGATGGCGCGAGCCGTCGGGGTTGTTCCACTGCTCGTACACGATCTCGGAGAGCCAGGCGTCGGGGAGCTGCTCCTGGAAGATCAACTCGCATCGCGGACACGCCCGAAGCGCGAAATCAGCACCCTCCAGCAGCCCGAAGTCGATGGTTCCCTGCTTCTCGTAGAGCCGCTCCATGAAGCCACGGATGGGCTCCTCGGTATACCGACATCGGAAAAGCTCAGAGAGCTCGTCGAACTCGCAGACGGGGCATCGCTCACGCAGGAAGAAGTGGGTGTTCATGCTGGTCGGTGCGGGCCGACCTCTTAGCTAGCGATCGACACGCAGTCTCCGGAGGAGTTGCATTCACCGCCCGGCAGATAGCTCTCGAAGTTGCGAGGGTCGCCGCAGAACGCCTGACAATCCTCGAGGGTCAGATCCTCATTGCAAAGGGGCCCACCCTTCTGAGGTGCCTTTCGGCATGCGCAGCAACTGGTATCCCGTTCGCTAGGGGTACCCGCATACGCAGGGTGCGTCACGCTTTGGATGGCAGGTGTCACCCATGCGAGGGTACCTCCGAGGATGGCGGTCCTCTTCAGAAGGTCGCGCCGAGACATCCCCAGGCTTCTTACCATCCGGGGCGCCTTGTCCCTGTTGCCTTCATCTGCCATATGCCCTCCATGCCCTCCCGAGTTGGGTTCAGGCTAGGCCCGGCCTCGGGTCCCGTGATGCGTCGTCCGCGGTAGGTTCTCTGCGCTCCGGAAGGCGGCGAAGTGCCAGTCTCGGCCGAGGCCAAACGCCAAATCCCCAGGCAGCGGTCGAATCCCCCAAGCGCCCGACATCAGTCGATGAGGCGGACGACCGATAACTCCAGGGTGAAGCACTGGGGGTTTGGGGTACGTGACCGTCGCAGGAACACCGGGTCGCTGATCGGGATCCGGGGCTTGGCGCCGCCGCTCCTGGCTCTCGTGGTCGTCGTGACTCTGAGCCCAGCTGCCTCAGCCACTACGGGCTGCCGCACAACGTCGACCAACTCCGACCGCGATCCGATCCCGGATTGCTGGGAGCGGCGGAACGGCCTGGTGATCGGCAATCGAGATCATCTGACCGACAAGGACCGCGATGGCCTTCTAGCGATCCAGGAGTTCCGCCTGGATGCTGCGACCGGGGGCATCTTCGGGCCGTACCGAGCGAACGTCGGGAACAGCGACGGCGACGGCGGCTTCGTGAAGTTCGCATGGGTGGAGCCGACGCTCGATGGCTGGGAAGACTTCGATGGCGATGACTTCGTGAACACCGCGGAGCGCGCCTGGAGGACCAACGCGGCCGCCGCCAGCTCGCACCCGGACCTTCCGGAGACCGGATGTGCAGTCGTCCCGAGCGGCGTAGCGCACGACGGATCCGCGAACGTGTCGCTCCTCCTACAGGCCGTGCTGGACACGGTTCCGGATGGGGGATGTCTTCGGCTCCATGCGGAGGGCAGCTACCGACACGATGGAACGCTACGGATCAAAGGGCGAAACGATCTGACGATCGACGGCAATGGAGCGGTGTTGATCACGAACGTGCAACCACATCTGCCCCCGGGCGCAGCGAAGTCCAAGCGGCCGCACGTACAGATCTTGGCCGGGCAGAACGTGACGATCGAGAACCTCGCGATCGACGGGCCTAACTTCAGTGGCCAGTATCGTGACATCTTCGAGACCGATCACGCGTTCGATGTGAGGGGTGCGACTGGACTCACGATCCGAAACAGCTCGGCGCGTCAGGTGTGGGGAGACTTCGTCTATGTGGACGACATGCAATGGCCCATCCACTCGGGCATCAGTGTCCCGACGACCGGCCTGCTCGTCTCGGGCAACACGTTCCGTGTCGCGGGTCGACATGGTTTCTGCATCGCCGGGAACGCCGTGGGTGTCCGCTTCGAGGGAAACCTCGTCCAGCGGGTCCACCGCTCGGGCGTCGACTTCGAGTTCAACCCGGGCCGTACAGCATCTGACGTCGAGATCGTCGGGAACACCTTCCGCGCGTTCTGGCTGAACTGGATCGCTGCCGGCCTGGGGCCGGCAACGGATATCTACGTCGGGTTCAACCAGATCGAAGGGGACTCGATGCATCTGAAGATGGGCCCACGCAACCAGAACCCGCCGACCTTTCACGAGCGCTGGACGTTCGAAGGCAACGTCTCCGACACTGAGCACCGAGGCAACCGCCCCGTGTTCTTCCTCTATCACGTGCGGAGCGCCACCTTCATCGGGAACGTACAACCGATGTACGCTGGCAGTGCGGGCCGCGTCTTCGAACTGTTCGACACCTGCGGCATCAGCCTGACCGACAACATGTTCACGGGCTATCAGCTGCTCTTCGATCCATCCGAACCGCCTCCCTGCTGAGAGCGGTACTCGGTCCTGCTTCTGCCAAGTGGTCTTACGTCTGCGCGGCCTCCCGTCCAACCGTCGCGAGTGCCGCCACTGCTCCGTCGAGGTCGCCGAGCTCCAGACGGTAGCAACGGGCACGCTCGACGAGCGCCGACAAGGCGAGGACCCCGTCCCGACCGAACCGCGCGAGATCGAACGCGTTCCGCGCGAGCGAAACGACCGCCTCAGCGCGGCCGATCGGCTCGAGGCGGGAGTGTCCACCTTCCCGGTACGTGGGGAAGACGATCAGGTCGATGTCCACGGGCCCCTCCGCTGCCGTGGTTCCGAGGGCCCTCGGCGTGACGTAGGCGCGGACCCGGGAAAGGGATCGGTACTCGGGACGGAGCCGTGACTGTAGGCCCGCGACCGCACGTACCCCCGCTGGGGCCATCCACATCGGCTTGGGATAGGGGTGGATCCGAGAGGACGAAGGGTCGAGCGATGCCGCTTCATCGGTGACGTAGACGGCGCCGCGGCTCAAGAGAGCGGTGACGAGGGTCGTCTTCCCCGAATTCGCGGGCGCCGGGAAGAGCATGCCTCGCCCCTGCCACACGGCGGCGGACGCATGGATCGCGATCCTCGGATCGGGGGTCATGATCGCCTCGCGATTCACATGCCACAGGAGTTCGTCGACGAGAGCGAGCGGGGTGCCGACCCGGCGGGTGAGCTGACCATCGACGTAAGCGGCGTACGGGCGTTCGTGCGACTCCCCCCGAAGTTCGTACCGGTGCGCGGAGGGACCTGGTTCCGCCTGGAGATCATGCAGCAGATCGGAGACCAGTGCCGCCACATCAGGGAGGGCGGTCTCGACGCCGAAGGCGTACGAGAGAGCTTGGAATGATCTTGTCGTGGAACGGGGGGAGGTGGCGGTCGTCATCTCCGTGGCGAGGCTCATGCCCGTCCGTCACCTCGAGTCCGACGGATCGCCTCTGCCACACGCTCGACACGGTTCTCGCCCATCCCACCCCAGAGCGGAAGGGTCAACGTCCGCGACGCGACGTCGTTCGTCACCGAGAGATCGTGCTCCGGCGGTCCGAGGGAGGCGTAGGCCTGCATCAGATGGACCGGGGGGGAGTAGTAGCGCTTCGTCTCGATGCCGGTCGCACCGAGAGCGCTGCCCAGTTCGTCCGGACCCAGGCCGAACATCACCGGATCGATGAGGACGGTGAGATCCTTGACCGTGCTCCGGTCACCAGGAAGGACGGACGGGAAGGAGACGCCCGGGACGTCGGCGAGCGCGTCTCGGTACGCCCCCTCGAGCACGTGCCGCTCGACGAGCCGGTCCTCCAGGTCGTCGAAGGATGCCAGCGCCACAGCTGCGTGGAGTTCAGACATGCGCGCGTTGAGGCCGACGAACCGACAGTCGTAGTCCCCGGGGTTCCCGTAGTCCCGTCCGATC
>JBKKAE010000127.1:0-9462 GCA_046714835.1 Actinomycetota bacterium
AGTCGAGCCTCTTCAACCGGCTCGTGGGCGAGGAGCGAGCCGTCGTGTTCGAAGAGGCCGGAACCACCCGCGATAGCGTCGATGCGCTCGTCGAGTGGCCGGGCGCGGGCACGATCAGGTTCGTCGACACCGCCGGCATGCGTCGGGCGATCCGCGTGCAGGGGGTCGAGTACTACAGCTTCGTCCGGGCGGGAGAGGCGATCGACCGAGCTGATGCCGTCGCCGTGATCTTCGACGCCACCGAGGCCCTCACGGCCGAGGACGAGAAGATCGCGTTCCGCGTGCTCGAGGCCGGCAAGGCGCTCCTCCTGGTCGCCAACAAGTGGGATCTCGTGGAGGACAAGGACCGCCATTTCAAGCAGCTCACCGAGAACGCGAGGATGCTGGGACGCGCCACGGTGGTTCGGAGCTCCGCCGTCCGCGGGCAGGGCGTGGCCCGCATCCCGGAGCTGCTCCTGGACCTCCGTCGGCGGTGGTCCAGGCGAGCGTCCACCTCGCGGGTGAACGAGATCCTCCAGGAGGCACAGGGCGCGCAGCCCCCGCCCCGGTCTTCCGGGATCCTGCACTATGCCGCGCAAGTGGCGACGCGGCCGCCTTCCTTCGTCGTCTTCGGTGGCGGTCGAGCGCCCGGTCCCGGCTACCGCCGCTACATCGAGAACAGGTTCCGCGAAGCGTTCCGTCTCGACGGCGTACCACTTCGGATGAGCTTCCGCACCCGGACGCGTGGTCGATCGCGATGAAGGGGTGGGGTAGGGCACGGAGCCACCCGCTACACTTCGGCCCACGGGCCGTGGCGCAGCTTGGTTAGCGCGTCTGACTGGGGGTCAGAAGGTCGCCGGTTCGAATCCGGCCGGCCCGACCGATGAGAGGAACGACGGAGACCATGCCGGCATCCTCCGCCGTCCTCACCGTCCCCAACGCCCTGTCGTTGGCACGCATCGTTCTGATCCCGGCCTTCTGCTGGCTGTCGGCCAACGAGCGGACGCGTCTGTGGGGGATCTTCCTGTTCGCGGTCGTCGTCAGCACCGACTGGATCGACGGCTACGTGGCGCGGAGGACCGGTCAGGTGAGCGAGCTGGGGCGGATCCTCGACCCGGTCGCCGATCGTCTCGCGATCGGCGCCGGGCTGGTGACCTTCTCGATCATCGGCATCTTCCCGTTCTGGGCCGCCGTCCTGATCCTCGTTCGCGACGTCGTGGTGCTGCTCGGAGGGGCCGTGGTGCTCTGGGGGAGGGACCTCCGTGTCGAGGTCAGGTGGATCGGGAAGATCGCCACGGCCTCGCTCATGGCGGCGGTCGCCTGGATCGCCTGGGGCGATGCCGGAGGGCCGTTCGGAGAGGTCCTCCTGGTCGGAGGCTGGTTCGCCTTCGTGGTCGGGATCGTCGAGTACTACGTGGCGGCGGGCCTCTACGCGATCGACGTTCGCGACGCACTCGTCGCCCGGGGGATGCTCGAGGGATAGAAGAGGCGTAGAAAGACATTTCCAGAGTCACGACACACGAGAGAAAGGACAGGGAGGCCGAGTGGAGTACCCGGAGGATCTGCGCTATTCCCGAGAGCACGAGTGGGCGAGATCGGAGAACGGACGCGTTCGCGTCGGTATCACCGACTTCGCGCAGGATGCGCTCGGTGACGTCGTCTATGTGGATCTTCCCGAGCCGGGCACGCAGGTCTCTGCGGGTCAGCCCTTCGGCGAGGTCGAATCCACGAAGTCCGTGTCGGACGTGTACGCACCGGTCTCGGGCACGATCGTGGAACGGAACGGAGCGCTGGAGGAGAACCCGGAACTCGTGAACGAGCAGCCCTATGGTGACGGGTGGCTCGTTGCGATCGAGCCCTCGGACGCGGCCGAGGTCGACACGCTCCTCGACAGCGGTGGGTACCAGGAGCACGTCTCCAGCTCCTGAGCCGAGGTCTCGCTTCCCGCGTCTCTCTCGACCCTCGACCCAGGCTGCAGCCCAGGTCGAGGGTGACCGATGAGACGGGTCGAGGGTTGGGCGAAGGCGCGGTTGACCCTTCTCATACCCTGCGATAACGTCCACGGCGCATCGAGGTCCACGGTTCCACGTGACCCTGGACCGTTCACCCGACGTTGGACCAGAGGGGAACCTGACGATGTTCTGTACGCGTTGTGGACATCCCAATCGCGACGACGCGCGCTTCTGTGCCAACTGCGGAGCTCCTCTTCAGGAGGACTCGACGGTCAGCCTCACGCCGGTCGAGTCCGAGGATGACGAGAACGTCGAGTTCCCGTTCCCCGAAGATGAGCTCGAGACCGGACAGGCGCTGGTGCAGGTGAAGCGTGGGCCGAACGCCGGGTCGACGTTCCTCCTCGACACAGACTCGTCCAGCGTGGGACGCAACACGGACAGCGTCGTGTTCCTCGACGACATCACCGTTTCCCGGAGGCACGCCACGTTCGAACGCCGGCCGGGCGGCGAGTGGTTCGTTCGCGACGCGGGCAGCCTCAACGGCACGTACGTGAACGGCGAGCAGGTCGATGAAACCAAGCTCGCCACGGGCGATCAGGTGCAGATCGGGCGATTCAGGCTGACGTTCTTCCAGGCAGGGGAGTGAGGTGCAGATGGCCGGCACACGCAACTACCAGTCGATCGGGGAGGTCCTCGTGTCCGTGAAGACCGAGTTCCCCGATATCACGATCTCGAAGATCCGATTCCTCGAAGCCGAGGGACTGATCGAGCCCGAGCGGACGCCGTCCGGCTACCGGAAGTTCTACAGCCCCGACGTCGAGCGTTTGAAGTCGATCCTTCGGATGCAGCGTGACGAGTACCTGCCCCTCAAGGTGATCAAGGAGCGCCTGCTCAGTCAGGACGCGGGGGCCGGGGACCTGGAGGGGTCGGCCGACGGTGAGGTCCGGACCGACGAGGAGGCGTCGCTGACCGAGGAGATCGCGGAGGCCCCGACGGGGCTCCAGATGTCGCTCGAGGAGATGTCGACGGCCACCGGCATCGACCGGGATCGGATCAAGGAGCTCGAGGCGTTCGGGATCATCTCCTCTCACGGTCCTGAAGGCGCCCGCTACTACGACGGTGACGACTTCATCATCCTGTCTATCGTGAAGGACTTCTTCCGGTACGGGATCGAGGCGCGGCACCTCACCATGTACAAGCACTTCGCGGATCGTGAGTCGTCGTTCTTCGATCAGATCGTCGCCCCGACGCTCCGTCAGAAGAACCCGGATGCACGCCGAACGGCCGCCCAGACCCTGGCCAACCTTTCCTCGACGTCTCGGAAGTTCAAGCAGGCGCTGCTCCGCACCAACCTGCGCGACCACCTTCGTAGCGCGTGAAACGGCGCGCCGCCGGGGGCGCCGTCGCCGTCCTTCCTCTCCTGGTCTTGCTCGCCCAGGTCTCGGCGTTCGGCTCGCTCGCACCTCAGACGAAGCCACCGCCCACGCCGGTGCCACCGAACGGCTCACCGTCGCCGTTCGTATCCACCCTGTCGACGCCGAGGGACCCGATCCCCGCGCCACGCGTGGAGGCGCCGGCAGCGGTCCTGGTGGACCTCGGCGCCGGGCAGGTGCTCTTCCGAAGGGCGCCCGACCAAGCACGACCGATGGCCAGCCTGACGAAGCTCATGACCGCGTTGCTCGTCCTGGAGAAGGAGAAGGGACGCCTCGACCGGACGCTCCGAGTGCATCCCGACGCGGTGTTCGGTCGCAACGACTACGGCGGAGGGTCGACCCTCGGCCTCCGGTCCGGTGAACCCGTGTCGGTCCGTGATCTACTGGCCGGGTTGCTGCTCGGCTCCGCGAACGACGCGGCGGAAGCCCTTGCGATCGACGGATCGGGGAGCGTTCCTGCCTTCGTGCGACGCATGAACGCGCGCGCGAAGTCTCTCGGCATGTCGCGGACGAGGTTCGCGTCGCCGCACGGCCTGGACGACCGAGGCCGTTCGTCGGCGGCCGACCTCGTGCTCCTCCTTCGGGCGGCCTTGCGAGATCCCACCTTCCGCGACCTGGTCGGTCGCAAGCTCGCGGTGATCCGATCGGACTCGGCACGGCCGCGGAAGATCCAGAACCGCAACGTCATGCTCTGGCTGTATCCGGGCGCCACGGGTGTCAAGACGGGTTTCACGGCGGGCTCGGGGTTCTGCCTGATCGCGACGGCCCGTCGAGGTGACAGGGAGCTCGCCGCGGTGGTGCTCGGCGGCCGTGAGGAGGTCTTCTCCGACGCCGCCGCACTTCTCAACCACGGGTTCGCCGCCTACGAGCGCCGGATCCTCGTCGAGAAGGGCGAGCCTTTGGGGAGCGTACGGGTGCGGGGCGGGGAGGTGCCGGTCGTCGCGGGCGCCGGCCTCGACGCCCTCGTATGGGTCGAGGTGAGCGGCGCGACGGAGCGGTTCCTCAAGACGTCGCCCACCGCCGCGTATCCGCCGCCGACCGGCTCCGTCGTGGGCACGCTTCGATTGACGGCGTCCGGGGACACCCTGGGGAGAGTCCCTATCGTCGCGGCGGACCTCGGCATCCCCGAGGAACCTGCAGGCCCGTGGTGGGGGAGAGCTGCCGAGGCCGTCTCGGGTGCGGTCACCGCGGTGGTCACAGCCCTCCTCGACTGAGTCCCGCCCGGCCCGTCGTTCGCGAGGTCCCGGGCGGTCGCCGGGCTGATGTTAGGCTCCCGAGCCGATGACGGAGCTCGCTCGCGTGCTGTTCGGCCGCGAGGACATCCGCCGCCGGGTGGAAGAGCTCGGCCGCACGATCACCGGGGACTACGTGGGGCGGGAGCCCGTACTGATCTCGGTGCTCAAAGGCGGCACGGTGTTCCTCGCAGACCTCATCCGGCACGTCCCGCTGCCGCTCGAGACCCACATGATGGCCATCAGTCCGTATGGGGGTGGCGAGGAGTCGATGGGCCGCGTGCGGATCCTGCTCGATGTCGAGGTCGATCTGACCGACCGGGACGTGTTGCTGGTCGAAGATATCGTCGACACCGGACTCACCCTTTCCTACCTGCTGTCGATCCTGCGCGCCCGCCGTCCTGCGTCGCTCGAGCTGTGCACCCTGCTCGACCGGTCCGTCCGTCGGATCGTGCCGCTCCATCCACGCTACGTGGGTTTCGACTGCCCGGACAGCTTCGTGGTCGGTTACGGTCTCGACTTCGAGGAGCGATACCGGAACCTGGCCGACATCCTCGAGATCTCGGACACGAACGCGCTCAAGGCCGACCCGGATGCGTTGGTCTCGCATCTGGTGCCCGCCGGCTAGGTTGCGCTCGGTCGCGGGCGCCTCGTACAGTGCCAGCACGACGATGATCGAGATGCAGCTGGAGGGCGTTCGGGTGGAGCTTCCGACCAACCAGCCCATCGTGCTGCTTCGCGAGAGGGACGGAGAGCGGTACCTCCCGATCTGGATCGGTGCCTCCGAAGCCGCGGCGATCGCATTGTCGCTCCAGGGAGTGCAGACCCCTCGGCCCATGACGCACGATCTGATGAAGAACATCCTCGAAGACCTCTCGGTCGCCGTCGAGAAGATCGTGGTGACCGAGCTCCGGGACTCCACGTTCTACGCCACGATCGACCTTCAGCGCAACGGAGACCACTACGAGGTGAGCTCGCGGCCTTCCGACGCGATCGCGCTCGCCGTGCGGCTGTCCGTGCCGATCTTCGCCAGCGAGGACGTTCTCGACGAGGCCGCGATCTTGATCCCGGGGGAAGAAGAGGAAGAGGTGGAGAAGTTCCGCGAGTTCCTCGACAACGTGACGCCGGAGGACTTCAAGCCCGAGGGGACGCCGGAGCCCTGACGGGCGCCGACGTCCCCAGATCGAGTGCAGCTGGAGCGACGGAGCGGCTCAGCCGTAGAAGAAGACCGTGACCCAAAGGAAGCCGTTGGCGTCGCGGTAGGTGCCGACCGCCACCCGATGGAATCCACGGTTCAGGATGTTCGAACGGTGACCGGGTGAGTTCATGAAGGCTGACTGCATCCCGGTGATCGTGCCGCCCGTGACGCCGACGTTCTCGCCCCAGGTCGACCAGTTGACGCCTCGGAGGTAATACGAGGATGGGTTCGTCGTGTGGAAGATCGAGCCCCTGTTCGCCATCGCGATGCTGTGCCGGCGGGCGAGCCGGGAGATCGTGTAGTGGATGCCGACCCGGCGAACCCCGTTGTTCTGGCGGCTGTTGTTCGTGGCCTCATACATCCGGGCACGAGCGGTGGTCCCCGCGTGCGCCGGGGAAGGGGCGAGCGCGGTGAAAGCCGTCAAGAACGTCGCCAAGATGGCGACCCTGGTCAGTGCGATCCGCGTTCGTTTCATGATGTTCGTCTTCTTTCGGGTCTTGCCCACCGGATGTTGATACCTGTATGTGGGTAGTTGATTCATCGACCGGCCGCCTCAGGACCTTGAGTCTTTCCTGAGCTGGGCCTGAGCGGGAAACTACGGGTCCATTGACACGTGACTCCTACGGACCTACGCTGCGACGACACGGTCGTAATTACGGAGTTGTGATGAGCGAAGAAGGCTATCGGGTACCGGACGTCTGCCGGATCGTCGGCATCAGCTATCGACAGCTCGATTACTGGGCCAGGACCGAGCTGGTGACCCCCTCGGTCCGCGACGCCCACGGCTCCGGGACCCAGAGGCTCTACTCGTTCCAGGACCTCGTTTCGCTCAAGGTGATCAAGAAGCTCCTGGACACAGGGGTGTCCCTCCAGCGGGTCCGCAAGGCCGTCGAGCACCTGCAGTCCATGAAGCGGCCGACGCACGGGGTCACGTTGATGTCAGACGGCCGAGGGGTCTACGAAGCCCACTCGCCGGAGGCCGTGATCGACCTCCTGCGGAAGGGGCAGGGCGTCTTCGCGATCGCCCTCGACCAGGTATGGAACGATCTGGAGGGGACCCTTTCAAAACGCAAGCGGGCGGCCGCAGGAGGGTCGTGAACGCTCCCGCCGAGGCCCCCGTCGCACCGATAGGGGAGTCTCTGCCCAAGAGCGACACCGTCCGCTTCGCCCATGCCTCCGAGCGCCAGTTCGCACAGCTCCTCGACTTCTACGGGATCTCCTGGGACTACGAGCCCACCTCCTTCGATATCGAGTGGGACCGTGAGGGGCACGTCGTCCGTCGATTCACCCCCGACTTCTTCCTGCCGGAGTTCGATCTCTACATCGAGATCACCACGCTCAATCAGAAGCTGGTGACCCGGAAGAACAGGAAGGTCCGGCAGCTCCGGGAGCGCTACCCGGAGATCCGATGCAAGGTGTTCTATCAACGGGACTACCTCTCGCTCGTCACGAAGTACGGCCTCGAGGACCGCTCCGGCTAGGCTAGGCGGACCTCCCCGTACACTGCCCGGCGTGAAGTTCACGCCCCACACGGGATCCGAGATCGAGGAGATGCTCTCGGCCATCGGTGTCTCGTCGCTCGACGGGCTGTTCGACCAGATCCCCTCCACCGTGCGCCTCGACGGCCCGTTGGGGCTCCCCGAGGGAGTCTCCGAGCTCGAGATCGTGGAAGACATGGGTCGTCTGGCCGCCCGCAGCCGGCACCTGGACGATCTCGTGTGCTTCGCGGGTGCCGGCGCCTACGACCACTTCATCCCGTCCGTGGTCTGGGCGCTCGCCGGTCGGTCCGAATTCTCCACCGCGTACACGCCGTACCAGCCGGAGCTTTCCCAAGGCAGCCTGCAGGCGCTATTCGAGTTCCAGTCGATGGTGTGCGAGCTCACCGGCCTCGAGGTGTCCAACGCCTCCCTGTACGACGGGGCAACGGCGCTGGTCGAGGCGGTGAACATGTCCAGGACGTCCGGGCGTGGTCGGGTCCTGGTCTCCGAAGGCGTCGATCCGAGGCTAGTGGACACCCTTCGCACGTACGGCAGAGGGTCGGGATACGAGCCGGAGGTCTTCGCAGCCGGCGAGGGCAGGGGTGGATCGCCGGTGGTGGACGATGACGTGGCCGCGGTGGTCGTCCAGCACCCCAACGTCTTCGGGATCCTGGAGCCTGTGTCGCAGCTGTTCACCACCGCTCGTGAGGGCGGCGCGAAGGCGATCCAGGTGTTCGACCCCCTCTCGCTCGGTGTGCTCGCTCCGCCGGGGGAGCTGGGCGCGGATATCGCCGTCGCCGAAGGGCAATCCCTGGGGAACCATCTCGCCTTCGGCGGCCCCTACCTCGGACTGATCGCAGCTCGGATGTCCGACGTGCGGCGGATGCCGGGCCGGATCGTCGGCGCGACCGTGGACGTCGACGGGGATCCGGGCTACGTCCTCACCCTCCAGGCGCGCGAGCAGCACATCCGCCGGGAGAAGGCCAACTCCAACATCTGCACCAACCAGACGCTGATGGCGATCGCGGCCACGATCTACCTGGGGTGGCTGGGTCCTGATGGCCTCGCCGAGCTCGGACGCCAGTGCGCCGCGAAGGCCTCGTACGCGGCGGAGAGGCTCGCGGGGGTCTCCGGGGTCTCCCTGCTCCATCCCGATGCGCCGTTCTTCAAGGAGTTCGCGCTGCGTGTTCCAGGCGACGCCCAGAGGGTCGTCGAGGGCCTGGTGGAGCACGGCTACCTGGGAGGGGTGGCCTTCCCGAGAGCGGGGGAGGACGTGCTCCTGGTCGCCGTCACCGAGCGGAGGACGCGGGAGCAGATCGACGGGTTCGCCGGCGCGATGGAAGCGGTGGTCGCATGATGGCGATCGGCGCGCCGATCCGGCGCCAGGGGCCGCCCGGCGGCGGAACGATCCTCGATAGTTCCGTCGCCGGCCGCCGAGCGTGGAGCCTGCCTGCCTTGGACGTCCCGGAGGCGCCGATCCCGCCCGAGCACGCCCGGACCCAGCTTCCCGGGATACCGGAAGTGGGGGAGGTGGACCTGGTTCGCCACTACACGCGCCTCGCGCAGATGAACTACGGCCTCGACACGGGGATGTACCCGTTGGGCTCCTGCACGATGAAGTACAACCCGAAGGTCGCCGAGACGGTCGCCGCCCTGCCGGGGTTCCAGCGGCTCCACCCGCTCCAACCGGACACGACGACGCAGGGAGCGCTGGAGCTCCTGTGGAGGCTCGAGCGGGCCCTCTGCGAGGTCACGGGCATGGCCCGGGCCACGCTGCAGCCGCCGGCGGGGGCGTGCGGGGAGATGACGGGCCTGTTGCTGATGCGGGCATACCATGAGGATCGCGGCGACGCGCGTCGCCGAGTGATCATCCCGGACTCCGCACACGGGACGAACCCGGCGAGCGTCCGTCTCGCCGGGTTCGAGGCGGTCCCGGTCCGCTCGGACGCGCGCGGCCTCGTCGACGTGGGCGCTCTCGCCAAGCTCGTGGACGAGTCGGTCGCGGGTCTCATGCTGACCAACCCCAACACCCTCGGGCTCTTCGAAGAGGAGATCGACGAGATCGCGGCGACGATCCACGGCGTGGGGGGGCTCCTCTACTACGACGGGGCGAACCTGAACGCGATCCTGGGTCGTTGCCGCCCGGGGGACATGGGATTCGACATCGTGCACATCAACACCCACAAGACG
>JBKKAE010000128.1:0-5328 GCA_046714835.1 Actinomycetota bacterium
GCGATCTCGACGGGTTGCACGCCGCTGCGGAAGGCCTTGGAGAACAGGCCTTCGACGAGCCCACCGAGGCGTCGTTCGAAATCGCGGAGGATCGGCACGTTGTTCCGATGAGCGCGTGGGGTCGAACGCGCTTCGAACCCTATCCTACCGCCGGGTCTCCTCCACTCCCTCGACGGCCGTCTGGGTCCCCGTCGATACCCGGGCTCCGCCGGTCCGTTCGGCCGAAGGCCACTGCTACGATGAAACAGCCCTCGGGCGAGTGGCGGAATTGGCAGACGCGCACGGTTCAGGTCCGTGTCCGGTAACCCGGGTGGGGGTTCAACTCCCCCCTCGCCCACCAACGCATCCGGGGGTAGCCCCCTAGCGGAACCCCGGTGACCCCCGCTATGGTCGGACCATCTCTCGCGGACGACCGCGGGACATGGGACAGGGGGTGTCACCGTGTCGACGCTTCGGCGGTCTCCGCTCCTCTTCGCCGCGATCGCGCTCTTCCTTCCGCTCGTCTCCGCTCCAGCCACGGCGGCCCCTCCGGGGGTCCCTCGGCTGGGACTCAGAGCTGCCTCTGCGTCCGTCGAGGTGTTCCGGTACGGCAGAGAGCCGGCGTCCTTGGAGCTCCTGGGTGTCTCCCTCGTCGCTCGAGAGGCGCCGTTCGAGCTCCGCGTCCGGCGTGAGACCTACGACGATCCCGTCCGCGTGTACCAGGCGATCCACGGCCCGGGCGCCGTGCACCTCACGGAGCTCCCGGCCAACATCCTCGACGGGTGGTTCGGCCTGGATCGCTTCCTCGTCTTCGAACTCTTCGACCGCGACGGGGTCCTGATCAGGCGGAAGGCGACGGACGCGTGCCCCGCCGGATGGCAAGTCGAGCGCGTCGACGACACCGGGCCCTTCGACCCGACCTACCCGCAGGGTTGTGGCTCCAACCCGCTGACCCTCGGAACCGTGTGGGGCCTCGATCAGGGATGGGCTGTCGCTCCGCTGCTGTGGGATGCGAGGATCCGCGTTCCCGATGGCCGGTACATGGCGAAGGTCTCGATCGCTCGTCGCTACCGGGACCTGTTCGGCATCGCACTCGAGGACGCCGTGGTCCATGTCGCGGTCCGCATCCGGTCGGGAGCCGGTTGCGAGTTCTGCGGCCGGCCGGCAGCGCCGGCGGATTCGCCGGAGCGCCGCACGCTGACACCCTCGAGCGTCACGTCGGATCCCCCACCGTCCACGCTGCCCGATCTTGTGGCACTGCCCGCGTACGCGATCGTGACGTCGCACGAACGCCGCCGCGACTACCTGCAGTTCGCCGCCGACGTCTGGGATCGCGGACCCGCCTCGCTCGTGGTGGAGGGCTTCCGCGCGGCGGGTGAGGACCGGATGGACGCGTATCAGTACTTCCTCGAAGACGGGGCCGTGGTGGGACGAGCGCCGGTCGGCTCCTTCCACTTCGATCACCGGGACGGTCATCAGCATTGGCACTTCCTCCAGTTCGCCCGATACCGACTCCTCGACTCCGCGCAGGTTGCGATCAGGAGCCGCAAGCAGGCGTTCTGTCTCGCGCCCACCGATGCGATCGACCTCACCGCGGACGGCGCGATCTGGCAGCCGGGTCGCCTCGGCTTCAGTCAGTGCGGCTCCGCCACCTCGATATGGATCCGTGAGGTCCTGCCGGCTGGGTGGGGCGACACCTACTACCAGTGGGTGCCTGGGCAGTCCTTCAACATCACGAACGTCCCCAACGGGTCGTACTGGATCGAGGTGCGGGCCAATCCTGGCGGCTTGTTGTTCGATGCCGATCCGTCGAACGACACCGAGCTGCGCGAGGTGATCCTCGGTGGAGTGCCGGGAGCACGAACGGTCTCGGTGCCACCCTGGCACGGGATCGATACGGAGATGTGGTTCGGCTTCGGTGGATAGCACCGGTCGAGTCGGCACCAAGTAGCCGCGTATACTCGGGCTTCCCGCGAAACCCCACGTAGATGCCCACATCCGCCCTCATCGCCGCGTTGGAGCTTTCGGGCTCCACCCTCACGCTGGTCGCCCTGGTGGCCATCGGGTTGTCCGTCGTGGCCGTGGTGTACGCGATCGCCAACGCCGGTCGGGCCGGCGCCGCCGTCGGTGGACGGGTGCGCCTCGACGAGACGCTCCGGGGGATCCTCCAGGGCCAGAGCCAGCAGATCCAGCGCCTGGAGCGCGCGATCCGAGCCCTCCACGCGGTCGACAAGAAGCAGCAGACGCAGATCGAGGGATCGGTGCGGAAGGTGGCGCTGCTCCGTTACGACGCGTTCGAGGATGTCGGCGGCAGGCTCTCGTTCTCGTGCGCGTTGCTCGACGATCAAGGCAACGGGGTCGTGCTCACCTCGATCAACGGGCGTCAGGAGACCAGGGTCTACGCGAAGCCGGTGGCGCAGGGAACGAGCTCGCACAACCTCTCGCTGGAAGAAGAGGAAGCGATCCGCCGGGCGCTCGGTGAGTCGCAGGCGACCGTGGAGGCCGGCTGATGCGGCGACGAGAAGACGTGGAAGGTCGGGGCGGCACCGGCGGCCCGGGCCGCGAACGAACGGAGGCAGTCATGGCAGAAGAGGGAGAAGTCACGATCGTCGGCGCCGGAGCCAGGCTCGAGGGCAACGTCGTCTCGGCCGGGCACCTGAGGATCGACGGGCAGGTGAAGGGACAGATCAACGCGGAGGGCGATGTTGCGCTCTCTCCCCAGAGCCAGGTCGAGGCCGACATCCGCGCGCAGAACGTCAGCATCGCCGGTCGTTTCAAGGGCTCGATCCAGGTCAAGGGCAAGGCGCACCTCGCACGGGGTGGCCGGATCGACGGCAACATCACGTCGAAGACCCTCGTCGTGGAAGAAGGCGGCGTGTTCCACGGGCAGAGCATCATGGACGGCTCGTCCTCGACCGACGGTGCCCGCACCCAGGGCGCCCCTCCGCAGAAGTCGGAGGAGAAGCGGGACGAGCCGGAAGTGAAGGTCCCGTAGTTGCTCGACATCAAACGGATCCGGGAGGACCCCGATCGGTTCCGAGTCGCGCTCGCGAGGAGGAACCTCTCCGACGCCGTCGACAGCTTGCTGGAAGCCGACGAGCGGCGCCGGTCGCTGACCGCCCGGGTCGAGGAGCTGCGAGCGGAGCAGAACAGTGTTTCCAAAGCGATCGGCGCCGCGGAAGGTGAGGAGAAGCAGCGGCTGATCGCAGAGGTGGCGAAGGTCTCAACCGAGCTGAAGGAGCTCGAGCCGCAGCTGGCGGAGGCGGAAGCGGAGCTGAACCGCCTCCTCGCGGAGACCCCGAACGTTCCGCACGAGAGCGCGCCGGACGGATTCACCGAAGAGGACGCCGTCGAGGTGAAGCGCAACCACGACGAGCCGCCGGCCTTCGACTTCGAGCCGCGCGATCACGCGGAACTGGGGGCGATGCTCGGCGTGCTGGACACCGAGCGCGGCGCTCGGACGTCCGGGTCGAGGTTCGTCTACCTGATGGGCGACCTCGTGTTCGTGCAGTTCGCGCTCATGCGGCACGCGATGGACATCCTTGTCGAGGATGGGTTCGTGCCGATGATCCCCCCGGTGCTGGTGCGTGAGGAGGCGATGTATGCGAGTGGGTTCCTCCCGACCGACGAGGCGAACATCTACGTGACGACTCCCGACGAGCTGCATCTCGTAGGAACGTCGGAGGTCCCGCTGGCGGCGTTCCACCTCGGCGAGATCCTGGAAGAGGCCGAGCTCCCGATCCGCTACGCCGGATACTCCACGTGCTTCCGACGCGAGGCAGGCTCGTACGGGAAGGACCTCGGCGGGATGTTCCGGGTGCACCAGTTCGACAAGGTCGAGATGTTCTCTTTCGCGACGCCGGAGACGTCGTGGGACGAGCACGAGCGCCTCCTCGAGATCGAGGAGAGGATCATCGGGAACCTCAAGATCCCGTACCGCGTGGTGAACATCGCCGCCGGCGACCTCGGGAGTGCTGCGGCGAAGAAGTACGACATCGAAGCCTGGCTACCGCCCCAGGGCAGGTACCGGGAGCTCACATCCTGCTCGAACTACACGGACTACGGCGCGCGGAGAGCCCAGACGCGCATGCGCCGGGGTTCGGGCGACGTCGAGGTCCCACACACGCTGAACGGCACCGCCACCGCGATCGGCCGGACACTGATCGCGATCATGGAGAACCACCAGCGAGCCGATGGAACCGTTGAGATCCCGGCGAAGCTGCACCCGTTCCTCCCGGAACATGCCCGGGTGCTCAGGCCGAAGTCCTCCGCCTAGCGCGCGGGGTCCTCGATCGCCGAGCGCTCGTTCCGATCCGCTTCCTGACGCTCAGCCCCTGTCTCCGATGGTGCCTCCGGCTCAGCGTGGGTCGCGGTCACGTCGATAGCGACGCCGTGCCACACCTCTGGGATCACGCCCGGCGGGGAGACTCGACGCCCGAAAGAGTGGATCCATCGGATCCCGCCGTCGCGTCGGACGATCCGGTAGGTGTCCTCCCAGATCCCTGTGTGATCGGAGCGAGCGACGGTCTTCCGCACGCGTGCCCGATCGTCGGGGTGGACCATCCGGGGGAAGTGCCTGCGCTCCACCATGAGCTCCTCGGGCGTGTAGCCCAAGATGCCGAACACCTGCGGGCCGATGTAGGTGTATCGCTCGAATCCGGTCTCTGGATGGATCGTCTCGGACCACGGGATCACCAGCGCGCCCTCGAGCGCCAGCCGCTGATCCCGTTCGGACGCCTCGAGGCGTGCCTTCGCCTCTTCGCCCTCGGTCACATCGAGCAGGATGCCCTGGAACGTCCATGGTCTCCCCAGCGAGTCACGCTTCAGCATCCCTCCCGTGTCGAGGACCCAGATCACCCTCCCGTCCGAGCGGATCATCCGGTAATGCATCGTCCATGGCTCGCCGGTTCGCGCGCTCCTCCCCATGGTCCGAGCCACGTCGTCCCGATCGTCCGGATGCACCATCTCGAGCCACTCCGACTCGCGGAGCCAATGCTCGAGCGGGTATCGAACGAGCTCGGCCGCCTGGGGGCTGATGTACTCCACGCTGACGGTGGGTGGGGAGTCGTCGTCGGCGTAGATGAGCTCGAAGGCGAAAACGACGACGGGGCCGCGCTCGGCGAGGGTTCGGAAACGGTCCTCGGCCGCTTCGGCCTTCGACTCGGCTTCCTTCCATGCCGTCACGTCGAGCATGACCCCTTGGAACGATGACGGATCGCCATCCTCCGTTCGCGAGATCAAGGAGGCGTGGTCGAGGACCCAGACGACGCTTCCGTCCTTCGCGAGGAAGCGGTACTCCATCTGGAACGGATCGCCGGTCCGCGCGCATCCGGCGAGGGCGTCCGCCAC
>JBKKAE010000129.1:0-3655 GCA_046714835.1 Actinomycetota bacterium
GTCCGAACTGCAGCCCGAACGCGTCCATCTCGTCCGAGAACCCGAATTCCTCCGCCTTCGGCCACACGGCCGCGAGCTGGTCGGTGGAGACGCCGGGCTTCACCAGGTCGATCGCGGCGTCCATCCACTCGCGCGACCGAGCGAACGCGTCGCGTTGCGCCTGCGTCGCCCGCCCGACCACGAACGTGCGGTAGTAGCACGTCCGATACCCGTTGAAGACATGGATGATGTCGAAGTACGCCTGATCACCCGGCCTGATCAGCCGGTCGGAGAAGACATGGGGATGGGGGCTGCATCGTTCGCCCGCGATCGAGTTGATCGCCTCGACGAACTCGGAGCCCATCTCGAAGAGCCGGGCGTGCGCCAGCGCCACGATGTCGCTCTCTCGGACCCCGGGCTTCAGCGCCTCGAAGATGTCCTGGTAGACGCCGTCCACCATGGCGCACGCCTGGGTCAGCAGCGTGATCTCATCGGGACTCTTGATCTCGCGAGCATCGGCCATCACCTGTTGCCCGTCGCGAACATCGATCCCCGCGTTCGTGAGCTCGAGGTAGTCCGACGTCTCGGCGACGTCCACGCCGAGCGGCATGTCGCCGACCCCTTCCTCGGCCATGATCGAGCGGATCTCCTGCACTGCACGCGTTTGCAGCCCGACACGCGGATGGATCGCGCCCTGGAGGCCCGTGTTGCCGCCGACGGAGTTCGTCTCGTCGTACAGGTGAGGCAGCTGGAGGCGGTGCGCCTTGGCTGCCGAGCCGAAGTCGAAGATCCGCGGTCGCCCGCTCCGGGTGAGGAGGGCGTAGCGCTCACCCTTGTTGAATGCCCAGTAGCCGATCTGGGTCGCGGTGACGTACCGGATGTTGCTCGTGTCGAACAGGAGCAACGCGCCGAGCTCGGATCCCTCGAGTGCCTCCCTGGCTCGATCCAGGCGGTACGTGCGGAGTCGCTCGAAGTCGACGCGGACCTCCCAGTCAACGCCGGTGATTCCTGGGGCGGGGGTCGTCGCCACCGGGATCCTGTTCGTCGTCGTCGTCATATCCCTCATCTCCTCTTTATCAGATGCTCGGAAGCTTGAAGCCCGACTTCGCGACCACGTGGTCTCGCGATTCGGTGGCCATCCGTTTCACGGCGGGCCAGTCGACATGGAGCAGCTCTCCATCCCGTTTCATGACCCGGCCCCCGATCAGGACCGTGTCCACGTTGCCGGTGTCCATCCCGGCAACGACCGCGGTCGTGGGGTCGTTCAGCGGCGTCACGTTCATCCGGTCCGTGCGCAGCAGGATGACGTCAGCCTTCTTGCCCGGCGTGAGTGACCCGACCGTCGCGTCGAGCCCGTTCGCGCGGGCCCCCTCGATCGTGGCGCAGGCGAGGACCTCGCCCGGGGACAGAGGCGGCTTGTCCTCGGCGGCGGCGAGCCTCCGCTGCAGGGCCTGCACGGAGCGCATCTGGTTGAACATGTCGGCCGGTACGTTCGTCTCGACGTCGACGCTCAAGCTCGGGCGGAGTCCCCGGTCGAGGAACTTCTGGATCGGTGGCATCCCGTGGCCCATCATCATCTCCACGGGCGAGGCCAGGGACACCGTCCCGCCGGTGTCCACGATCATCTGGATCTCCGTGTCGTTCAGCGTGGTGCAGTGGATGTACGTCGTGTCCGAGCCGAGCAGCCCCGCCTCGCCCATCTCTTGCACTTTGGAGTCCTGCCCGTAGCTCCCGACGCCGACGTGGGTCGTGATCCTGGCGTCCGCCTCGCGGGCGAGCTTCCAGTGGTCCCGCGACACCTCGAAGTCGGTGAACTCAGGCCCCGGTGCCGCCAGGGCCAGCGTCAGCATCTGGTCCTTCGTCGAGAAGTGCTCCGTCGCCGCGCGCACGAACCAGCTGGGCTGACGCTCCTCCCACTTCCCCCACCACGGGAACCCGTAGGCGAAGACGGCTCGCAAGCCGGAGTCCTTCAGCGCTTGGATCACCGCGTCGGTGTGCGCGGGGGAGCTCTGGATGTGCGACCAGTCGAGCAGCGTCGTGACGCCGGCGTCGATCGCGCCCAGCGCCGAGAGCAGATCGCCGATGTAGGCGTCTTCCGGTCGGAAGGCGGGCGCCAGCTTGTGCAGGACGAACGAGATGTAGCTGGAACGTCCCTCCAGCGGGACGTCTGTCCCGATGTTCCGAAGGAGCCCCTCCCAGATGTGACGATGGGAGTCGACGAACCCGGGCATCACGATCATGCCCGATGCGTCGATCATCTCGACCTCGCCGTTGGCCAGACCGGGGCCGACAGCGAGGATCGTGTTTCCTTCGATCATCACGTCTCCCGTGGTGAAGTCGCCGATCGCGGGGTCCAGGCTGAGGACGGTCCCGCCCGTGATCAGCATCCTCCCGTTCGGCATCACGCCGAAGTCGGTCCCGGTGGGATAGAAGGCGGGAAGGCTGGCGGCTTTCGGTGGGCGGCTCCCGACCATCAATCGCCTGGCTCGCTTGTAGTTTCTCTTCACCAGCTCTTTGATGTCGCCGAGTTGGAACAGGACGATCCCGATCAGCACCAGGAAGCCGATGATCATCGGGCCGTCGTTGGGTGACAGACCGAGGTAGGGCAGCACGGTGATGATGAGCGCGAGGAGGATCGCCGCGACCGTGCCACCGATGAACGTGGCCCGACCACCTGCGAGGGACGCGCCTCCCAGCACGGCAGCGGTGATGCTGTTCAGCGCGAACGTGGAGCCGATCTGTGCGTTGCCGATCGGGGATCGGGCCATGACGAAGAACGACGCCACCGCCGCCAACACGGCCGAGAAGAGGAGGGCTCGGACCCGGAGCCAGTTGGTTCTGACTCCGCCGCGTTTCGCCGACCGATCGTCGAGACCCGTCGCCTTCAGCTGGAGGCCCGACCCGGAGGCATGAAGCCACACATCTGCCAGGACCGCTCCGGCGACGATGACGATGAACGCCACGGGGATCGGACCGATCTTCGTGGTGAGCAGCGACACCAGGTCGGGGCTGATGAACCCCTGGGCCGTCGGACGCATGGTCAGTGAGATCCCGTCCAGGATGCTCAACGTCGCCAAGGTGGCGATGATCGAGGGGAGCTTGAGGCCACGGATCAGGGCGGCGTTGACGAGCCCGAGAGCGACGCCGAAGAGCAGGATCACGCCGATCCCGATCAGGATCTGGGAGACGGAGGCCTCAGCGTCGATCAGGAAGGAGGCCGTGACCACCCCGAGTCCGATCATGCCACCGACGGAGAGATCGAGGTACCCGACGAGGAGCGCATGGGTCTGCGCCATCGAGGCGATGATCAAGGGCAGAGCCAGGATGATGATCTGCGAGACGTTGGTGGCGTTGACGAAGCCGGGGAACCGCGAGTTGGTGTACCACAGCAATGTCGCGACCAGCAGGATCTGCAGCGCCACCGGCATCCACAAGCGGAACCTGACGATCTTGCGCCACTTGTTCCTGTCGCGAGCGTCGCGCAGGACCTTCCGGACGGCTCGTCGAGCTGCGTCGACGCGCTCGCTCATGGCCCCCCGTTCAGCGAGGGCGCCTTCGGCATCGCAACCCCGAGGGGCGACCGCCCCGCCTTGGACAGACCCGGTCCTCGCACCATCGCCTCGACGATGCGCAACTCGTCGAGCTCGTCGCCGGGGATCTCCTCGATGATCTGGCC
>JBKKAE010000130.1:0-2618 GCA_046714835.1 Actinomycetota bacterium
TGTCTGGTGGGCTCGGAGATTTGTATAAGAGACATTTCCCGACGGCCCGGGCGGCGACGTTCTCCGACGTCGTCCCCGCATCCGCCTTCGTGGACGAGCTGGGCGGGCTGGCCGTCGTCAAGGCCGATGGGCTGGCGGCCGGGAAGGGCGTGACAGTGGCGGCCGACCGCGCAGGCGCGGTCGCGGCCATCGAGGAGTGCCTGGTCGCGGGCGCATTCGGCGAGGCCGGGGCGCACGCGGTCATAGAAGAGGTGCTCGAGGGGGCCGAGGTATCGGCCTTCGCGCTGGTGGATGCCTCCTCGACGGTCCCTCTGGGGCTCGCCCAGGACTTCAAGCGAGCCGGTGACGGCGACACGGGGCCGAACACCGGAGGGATGGGGGCGTACTCGCCGCTCCCGTGGCTCGACCCGGCCACCGAAGCTCGGATCTGGGAGGTGGTGTCGTCGACGGTGGGCGCGCTCCACGACTACGGGATCGCGTACTCGGGACTCCTCTATACGGGCCTGATGCTCACCGTGGAAGGCCCGAAGGTCCTCGAATACAACTGTCGGTTCGGCGACCCGGAGACCCAGGTGGTGATCCCGCGGCTGCGCGGAGACCTCGCCAAGATGCTGGACGCCTGCGCGACGGACCGGCTCGCCGACCTGAAGGTCGACCTGTCCGAGGACGCCGCGGTGACCGTGGTGCTCGCGAGCGGAGGCTACCCGGGGCCATACGAGACCGGTAGGCCGATCGGAGGGCTCGAGACCGCCGCGGCCTCGCCCGATGCCGCCGTGTTCCATTCGGGGACGGTTCATCGCGAAGGTAGAGTGGTCACGGATGGCGGCCGTGTGCTCGCGGTGACCGGATGGGGAGGGACGGTCGCGGATGCGCGAAGGCGCGCCTACGAGGCGGCGTCGCACATCTCGTTCGACGGCATGATCCGCCGGAGTGACATCGCCGAGGGAGGCCGATGAGCGAGCCAGTGGGCGAGAAGGGGGCTGGATGAGCGAAGAGACGCCGATCGTCGGGGTGCTCGCCGCATCGCCTACCGAGCTGCCGATCATGCGCCAGGCGGGCCTGATCCTGGAGAAGTTCGGCATCCCGAACGAGGTCCAGATCATGTCCTCGTCGCGGACGCCCGATCTGGTCGACGAGTACGCGCGGACGGCGGTCGAGCGTGGTCTCCGCGTCGTGATCTGTTCGACCGGCATGTCGGGGCACCTGGCCGCCGCCGTCGCCGCGCGCACGGTGATCCCGGTGATCGGCGTACCGATCGCTTCGCCGCCGCAGATGGTCGGTAACGAGGCGCTCGCGATCACGGCCCAGATGCCCACCGGCGTCCCGATCGCGACAGTCGGGGTGGACGCGGCCGTGAATGCCGCGGTGCTCGCGGCGCAGATCGTGGGCATCGGCAACGAGACGATCCAGGCCACGCTGTGGAAGTTCAAGGACGACCTGGCGGAGGGTCTCAAGCTGTGATCCCGCGCTACCGCCTCCCCGAGATGGAGGCCGTGTGGTCGGACGAGTCACGCCTCGCGGATTGGCTCGAGATCGAGCTCCTCGCGGTGGAAGCCCTCGCGGAGCTCGGCGTGGTCCCGCAGGAGGACGCCACGGCCTGTCGTGAGCGCGCAGCGCTCACGGTCGAGGCCGTGGCGGAGCGTGAGGCCGTGACCCGCCACGACGTCGCCGCCTTCGTCGACGTCGTGGCCGCCGCGATCGGGCCTGCCGGGCGCTGGGTGCACTTCGGGCTCACGTCGTCCGACGTCATCGACACGGGCTTCGCGCTGCAGCTCCGCGCCGCCGCCGACGTGCTGCTCGTGGAGCTCGAGCGCCTGCTCGGCACGACCAAGCGTTTGGCGCTCCAGCATCGCGACACCGTGATGGCCGGCCGTTCGCACGGCGTGGTGGCCGAGCCAACGAGCTTCGGGCACAAGCTCGCGGTCTGGGCTTTCGAGCTGGATCGCGACCGCGACCGGCTCCGCCGCGCTCGCGAGGTCGTTGCGGTGGGCGCGATCAGCGGCGCCGTCGGCACCTATGCATCCGTGGATCCCAGGGTGGAGGAGCTCGTGTGCGCGCGACTGGGCCTGCGGAGCGTCGAGGCGTCGACCCAGGTGATCCAGCGCGATCGACACGCCGAGTTCATGACCGCCCTTGCCATCACGGCCTCGACCCTCGACAAGATGGCGACGGAGATCCGCCACCTGGCCCGGACCGAGGTCCGCGAGGTGCAGGAGCCGTTCGCGGAAGGACAGAAGGGCTCGTCCGCGATGCCGCACAAGCGGAACCCGGTCGTCTCGGAGCGTGTCTCCGGCCTCGCCCGCGTGATCCGCGGAAACGCCCAGACGGCCCTGGAGAACATGGTCCTGTGGCACGAGCGCGACATCTCGCACTCGTCTGCGGAGCGGATGATCTTCCCCGACGCGACCGGGCTGCTCGCGTTCATGCTTCGCGACCTGACGTGGGTCCTCGACGGGTTGATCGTCTTCCCCGATCGGATGCGCGAGAACCTCGAGACGGGCGGCGGGCTCGTGTACTCGCAGGCGGTCCTCCTGGCGCTCGTGGACGCGGGACTCTCTCGCGACGAGGCGTACGCGCTGGTCCAGTCGGCGGCCGCCCGCGCCTGGGACGAGGGCGCG
>JBKKAE010000131.1:0-11346 GCA_046714835.1 Actinomycetota bacterium
CGATGCTCGGTGGGCGGCAGGGCACGGGTGTGATCCTCGCGCTCGACACCCGCGAGTCGGTGACGTCCCTCCGCACCGCGATCCGGGCGGGCGCAGCCGGTTACTTCCTGTGGCCGAAGGAACGCGAGGATCTGTTGGGGGCTGCCGCGGCCGCCGTTCGGCGGGCCCGCGAGACGGCGAGGCGAGGCACGGTGATCGCGGTGCACGGCGGCCGCGGCGGTGTGGGCGTCACGTTCGTGGCGACCCACCTCGCCGCGGCGTTCGCACGCCGCGGTTCGGCCATCCTGATCGACGCCGACCCCGTGTTCGGCGACGTCGCGCAGGCGCTGGGCGCGCCTGCCGGCGACGACGCCTAACCCGTCCACACCTTCAGCGATGCGGCGTCGCTCGGGGAAGACCTCGGCCCGGAGCAGCTGAAAGGAGCGCTCTGGCGACACGTGAGCGAGGTCGACGTCCTCCTTCCACCGCCGCCCGAGGAGGCCGCCCGCCTCGGGCCGGAGGAGCTGCGCCTAGTGACGGAAGCGGCGGCGGGGATCGCCGACGCCGTCGTGGTGCATCTGCCACGCGCGCTCGGTGGGATGACGATCGCCGCTGCGGAGACCGCGGATCGGCTGCTCGAGGTCCTCACGCTCGACGTAGTGTCGTTCCGCGCAACATCGCGCGCGATGGAGGCCTTCTCGCCCCTCCACCTCGAGGGTCGCGTCGCATTCGTCGTCAACAAGGCGGCAAGGAGCGAGATCACCCCCGGCGACGTGCGCAGGGTGTTCGGAGAACCGGCGCTCGCGGTGCTTCCGCCAGATCGGGCTCTGCGTTCCGCGCAGGACAGGGGGCGCCTGCTGCCGGCGAGAGGCCGGATGGCCCGTCGCTTCGATCGTCTCGGCGCTGCGTTGACGGGGCGCGACGTGGAAGAGATGGCGTCCTGACCGGGCTACGCTTCGCCCGTGGACGAACAGGTGTTGTTGGTCGAGGACGACCCCTCGATCCGCGAGATGACAGTGCTCGGGCTCACCAACGCCGGGTTCCGCGTGACTTCCTGCGCCGACGGGCGGGAGGGGCTCGACCGCCTCCGGCGTGATCCGTTCGATCTCGCGGTGCTCGATGTGATGCTGCCGACGATCGACGGGTTCGAGATCACACGTGAAGTCCGCAGGGACAGCCGGATCCCGATCGTGATGTTGACCGCCCGTGCCGATGCGACCGACATGATCGTCGGCCTGGAGCTCGGCGCCGACGACTACGTGACGAAGCCGTTCGACATGCCCGTGCTCGTGGCGCGCTGCCGGGCCGTGCTTCGCCGAGCGGCGGCCGAGCCGACCGACCCCGTCCTTCAGGTAGGCGACCTCGAGGTCGACATCGCCGGCTACTCCGCGCGGAAGAACGGGCAGGACCTCGCGCTCACCGCGACGGAGTTCCGTCTCCTGGTTGAGCTGGTGCGACGACCGGGCCAGGTCCTCAAACGCGAGGTGCTCCTCTCGCGGGTCTGGGACTACGAGTACCTTGGCGATTCGAGGCTCGTGGATGTCGCCGTCCAACGACTGCGCGCCAAGATCGAGGACGATCCGGCCAGCCCGAAGACGATCTCGACGGTGCGCGGCGTCGGCTACCGGCTCGAGCGGAGCTGACGTCGCGTGGTCCGAAGCGGAGGTTCGACTCGACGCCTCGTGGTCGGTGTGGTGCTGGTGGCAGCCGTGGTAGCGGCGGCGCTCGCGACGATCGTGTTCGTCTTGGTCCGGGATGCCCGGCTGCGTGATTCTCTCCAGCGCGCGAGGGCAGAGGCCGTGTTCGACCTGCGACTCGCCGGCCCCCTCCTCGAGGGGTCTACGGACCTCCAGCAGGTGGTCGATACGTTCCGGGAGGAGCGCGGGATCCATGCGATCTTGATCAAGGGCGACCGAACGGCCGACTCCGACCCCACGCTCCGGATCACGATCACGCTCGAGCTCCGCGAGCTCGCAGGGCGAGGACTGCTCGGTTACGACCGCGTGGATGTCCGAGGCGTTCCGACGCTGCTCGTCGGTGGTCCCACGCCGGATCGCGATGCGGAGCTCTACTTCGCGTTCCCGGAAGGACCGATCCACGAGGACCTTCGGCAGCTCGGCATCGCGCTCGTCATCGGCGGGGCCGCGATCGTCGTGGTCGCGTTCGCGTTCGCGCGCGTCGCGGCCGGTCGCATCGCGACCCTCGCCGCAGCAGAGGCGTGGGGCAGGCGCTTCACCACCGACGTCTCGCACGAGCTCAGAACGCCGGTCGCCGCGCTGGTCTCCGAAGCGTCGGTGCTGGAAGAACACCTCGACCGGATGCCGCCCGGCGCGCGCCGAGCTGCCGAGCTCCTCGTCGGTGACGTCGCACGCCTCCGCCGCCTGGTCGAGGACCTGACCAACCTGGCTTCGCTGGACGCCGGACGCGAGGAGGTCCGCATCGAGCCCCTCGACCTGGGGACGCTTGTCGACGGCACGATCCGGAGCCGGGGGTGGGACGGGCGGCTCGAGGTCCGATCCGAGCCGGTCCCTGTGGCGACGGACCGGTCCCGAGTCGACCGGATCGTGGCGAACCTCATCGGGAACGCTCTCGAGTACGGCCGTAATGGCGTGGTGGTCCGGGTCGGCCGGGACGGGGAAGGAGCGTTCGTCGAGGTCACCGACGCCGGCCCGGGGATCGCGGCCGAACACCTCGCCCACGTCTTCGATCGCTTCTACCGGGTGGACGGGGCCCGGTCGGGGCCCGGCAGCGGTCTCGGGCTCGCGATCGCGCGGGAGAACGCGCGGTTGCTGGGTGGTGACCTCGAGATCCGGAGCGAGCCCGGCGCCGGCTCGCGGTTCACGCTCCGCCTCCCGGACGACCGATCTGTTGCCGAACCGTGACGCGTGCGGGGTTCCCGTGTTGCGGGCGAGCGTGAGCATGGGGTCCATCCCGAACAGGAGGAGGAACCCATGAAGCGCCTGATCGCCCTCGCGGCCACGCTGGCCGCGCTCACCACCGCATGTGCCGAGAGCGGCGCTCAGCCGCTCGGTCCCGCGCCCGGCAACGGATCCGGATCTCCATCCGCGACCGGATCCACGACGCCCTCACCGAGCACGTCACCCGATCCGACGAGGTCGATGACCTACGAGCTCTGGTTCAACTACGACGGGTCCTTGTTCGTCACGCATCGCACGGAGCCGTTCACGCCCGGGGTCGGCCGGCGAGCGCTCGAGGCACTGCTTGGCGGACCGACGGACGCGGAGCGCGAGGCGAGGGTCGTGACCTCGATCAACCCGGGGACGCGTCTCCTCGACCTGACGATCGACGACGGTATCGCCACGGTGGATCTGGATGCCACGTTCACCGCGGAGGAGACGTTGGTAAGTGTCGTCGGCAGCCTCGCACAGGTCGTCTACACGCTCACCCAGTTCGATTCGGTGCAAGGGGTCGTCTTCGAGGTCGAAGGTGATCCACTCTTCGAGTACTTCGGCAACCCCGGAGCGGATGTCCAACGGCGGGCGAACTTCGCAGATCAGCTGCCCTTCATCCTGGTCCAGAGCCCCGGGATCGGCGAACGCGTCTCGAGTCCGGTGACGATCGCTGGCACGGCGGACGTGTTCGAAGCGGTCGTATCGATCGAGATCTTGGACGAAGATGGTCGCGCGGTGGCATCCACGTTCACGATGGCCACCTGCGGGACGGGATGTCGCGGGTCCTACACCACCGATGTCCGGTACTCTGTAGAGACTCGGCAGCCGGGAACGATCCGCGTCTACGAGGTGAGCGCGATGGACGGCTCACCGATCCACATCGTGGAGATCCCCGTCATGCTGACGCCGTGAACCACGATCGCGCGTCATGAACGTTCCGTCCCGTTGGGTCTCTCTCCCTTCGTCTGGATCGGAAAGCGGCAACCCCGATCAGAGACGAGGAGTCGATCCGATGAAGATCGCCATCATCGCTCCACCGTGGGTCCCCGTCCCTCCACCCGCCTATGGCGGCACCGAAGCCGTGCTCGACACGCTCGCGCGTGGCGTGCAGGCCGCCGGTCACGAGGTCCTCTTGTATGCGACGGGGGACAGCACCTGTCCTGTCCCGGTCGCATCCACGTTCGAGCGCGCGCTCGGCACCGTCTCGACCGGCGCCGCGTCGGAGCTCTGCCACGTGGTCGAGGCGTACGAGCGCCTCGTCGAGTGGGACCCGGACGTGATCCACGACCACACGCTGGTCGGGCCCGTCTACGCCGATCGCTTCGGCATGCCTGTGGTGACGACGAACCACGCTCCGTTCCAGGGGGAGCTGGCCCCGCTGTATCGGATGGTCGCTCGCACCGTGCCGGTCATCGCGATCTCGCATCACCAGGCCGGATCGGCGGACGACACGCCGATCGCGGCGGTGATCCATCACGGGGTAGACGTGGACTCGCATCCGATGGGCGTGGGCCAGGGTGGATATGCGCTGTTCCTCGGCCGCATGAGTGCCGACAAGGGTGTACACACCGCCGCGATGATCGCCCGCGAGGCGGGGATGCCCCTCCGGATCGCCGCCAAGATGCGGGAGCCGGCCGAGAAGGCGTACTTCCGTGAGCGGGTCGAGCCGCTGCTGGGGGAAGGGATCGAGTACGTGGGGGAGGTCGCCCAGCCGGCGAAGCTCGAGCTGCTCCGCGACGCCGTCTGCCTGTTGAACCCGATCGATTGGGACGAGCCGTTCGGGATGGTGATGGTCGAGGCGATGGCCTGCGGGACCCCGATCGTGGCCACGCCATGCGGTTCCGCCCCCGAGCTGATCGACGATGGGATCACCGGGTTCGTCCGCCACACGTTCGAGGGGCAGATCGGGGCCGTCCTCGAGACGAGCTCTCTCGACCGGACCAAGGTGCGCGAGGTCGCGGCAGAGCGCTTCTCGGCCGAGGGGATGGTCGCCCGGCATCTTCAGCTGTACGGTCGCGTCATCGCCGACCACCGCCCCCGCCGCGCTGCCTGAGGTTCGTGGAGCCTCCGTCCCAACTCGCCGGTGCCGCGTGGAGCGGCGTCACCCCGGGCATCGAGCCCGACGCGTTCGACGAGAGCCAGCCCGTCCCTGCATCCACGGTCACCCTCGTCGAGGGGGCGACCTTCACGATCTGCGGTCCCGACGGCGACATCGACGGGGGCGGGGTCGCGGGCCTGTTCGTCGGTGACACGAGGATCTGTTCACGCCTGGCTCTCTCGATCGACGGGGACGGCGTCGAACCCCTGACGCTCGCGGCCCGCTCGCCATCCTCGGCGACCTTCGTCGGTCGAACCTTCGACAAGCGGCTCCTCGTGTTCCGCGACCTCTGGGTCGGACAGGGGATGCGGATCTACCTGCGGATACGGAATCTCGCGCGCGAGGTCCGTCCGGTGACGGTGCGGCTGTCCGTCGAGGCGGACCTCGCCGAGCTGTTCGCGGTGAAGAAAGGTGTGGCCCCGGCGGTGGAGACGCCGTGCACCGCCGACGGAGGCGAGCTCTGCTTCGACGGGGACGGACGGCGCCGAGGTCTCGTCGTGTACACGGGCGAGGCTGCCCGGGCCGGGGACGACGGCACGATCGTGTGGGAGGCGGTGCTCCAGCCCAGGCAGACCTGGACGGCTTGCGTCGAACTGAGAGCGATCCGGGGCGGGGAAGAGGTGAGCGCGACATACCCATGCGGTCAACCGCCCGAGCTCACGCGGACCACAACCTCTCGCCTCGGATGGCGGCGGAGGCTCCCGCAGCTCGCGACCGATGTCCCGGGCCTCGCGCGCGCGTTCTCCCGGACCGGCGAGGACCTCGGAGCCCTGCAGCTGGCCGATCCGGACCACCCCAAGGATCTGTTGGTCGCGGCCGGGGCTCCCTGGTACATGACGCTCTTCGGCCGCGACTCCATCCTGACCTCGTGGATGGCGCTCCTGCTCGATCCGACCCTCGCGTTGGGCACGGCCCGGGCTCTCGCGCGCATGCAGGGCATCCGCGACGTAGCGGAGAGCGACGAGCAGCCGGGGCGGATCCTGCACGAGATCCGGTTCTCACGCGGACCGTCCCTCGCCCTGGCCGACGGCGACATCTACTACGGATCGACGGATGCGACGCCGCTGTTCGTGATGCTCGTCCACGAGCTGTGGCGGTGGGGCGCGCCGATCGAAGAGATCCAAGCGCTTCGACCCGCCGTCGAAGCGGCGCTCGCGTGGCTCGAGGGTCCGGGCGACCCGGATGGGGACGGCTACATCGAGTACGCGCCCGGAGGGCCGGGATCGCTCGGGAACCAGGGATGGAAGGACTCGCACGATGCGGTCGCCTTCGCCGACGGACGGCTGGCCGAGGCCCCGATAGCGGTCGCCGAGGTGCAGGCCTATGCGTACGCAGCGTGGCGGGCCGCCGCCGCGCTCGCTGCCGCGGACGGGGATGAGGTGGCGGCAGCGGCCCGCCACGCCAGGGCCGACGATCTCCAGGCGCGTTTCGAGCAAGATTTCTGGCTCCCGGACCGCGAGGCGTTCGCGATCGCACTCGATCGGGAGAAGCACCCGGTCGATGCCATCGCCTCGAACATGGGGCATTGCCTGTGGGCCGGGATCGTCGCCGATCCCGATAAGGCCGCGGCGGTTGCCCGCTGGCTCGTGTCGCCGGAGCTGTTCACCGGCTGGGGGATCCGCACGCTCGCGACCTCGATGGCCCGCTACAGCCCGCTCAGCTATCACAACGGCTCGGTGTGGCCGCACGACACGGCCATCTGCGTCGCGGGGCTCCGCCGCTACGGCTTCATCGAGGAGGCGCACCTCGTCGCGGGTGGCCTGCTCCCCGCGGCCGACGCCCTCGAAGGACGGCTGCCGGAGCTCTTCGCCGGCCTCACGATCGACGAGATGCCCGTGCCGGTGCGCTACCCGACATCGTGCTCGCCGCAGGCCTGGGCGTCCGCCGCGCCGCTGTTGGTAGTGCGGGCGCTCCTCGGGTTCCAGCCCGACGTACCGCAGGGTCGGATCGACCTCGATCCTTCGCTGCCGACGGGGTCGACCACGCTGAGGTTGACGAACATGCCTCTCGCGGGCGCGCGTGTGGACATCGATGTCGACGGCGCCGGCGTCGAGGTGGCGGGGCTGCCCAGCGGGATCGCATCGTTCATCCACTGAACGTCCCGATATCGGATCACTTCGGCGAATCCCCCGACACGATCGCGGAACCCCCCGCCTTGGGGATGGTTCCGTGTCGGATGTCCGCGCTAGGGTGTGCTTCGTTCGACGCGGCGAGTCTCCCTCCGCCGGTCGACATCCCCCTCGACCCCCTCGTTGTCGGTGCTTGCTTCCCCGCGAGTGTTCGGAGGAAACGGATGCGGATGCGCCACGGAGCGCGAGTCACGCTCGTGCTCACAGGATGAGCGCCGATCCCCTCGCCGATGTGCGGCGACAGCTGCGTGCGCAGCTCCGGGAGCGTGTGGACGCGAGAGGGCTGTCCGCCGCGCCGCGGACGGAGCGCCGCGTACGTGTGCGCGAGGAAGCGCTGACCCTGATGCGCGAGAGCGGAGCGCTGCTCCCGCAGCGTGACCTGGCGCGGGTGGTGAACGAGGTTTCCGACGAGGTCGTCGGGTTCGGCCCCATCGAGTTCCTACTGAAGGATCCCCGATGTGACCGAGGTAATCAAGAACGGGCCCGGCGACGCATGCCTGGAGCGGGGGAGAACTACGGGCAGGCCTCGAGGTGCAGGTACTGTCGGCACTCCTCATCAATGAGCCCCCGGGTTAGCTCCCCGTTCGCGATCTCGATGAGGTCGTCGAGGTCGAGTGCCCACACGCGCACGGACTCATCACCGCCCCCCGTGGCCAGCTTCGTACCGTCTGGGCTGAACGCCACATCCCCGACGACGCTCCCATGTCCACGAAGCACCAGGACCTGGACCCCGGACTTCGCATCCCACAGCCTCGCCGTCGCGTCGAGACCGACGGTCGCGATCCGGGAGCCGTCAGGACTGAAGGCGACATCAAGGACGGGTCCTGTGTGTCCCGTAAGGGTCTTGTCCTTCTGCCCACTCTCGAGGTTCCAGATCTCTGCGCCCCCTTGGCTGGCGATGGCGATCCGAGCCCCGCCGGGATCGAAGGCCAGGCGATCGACCTGCGTCATGATCGTCATCACGACCTCGCCGCGCACCCAATCCCAGATCGTCACGTGCTGGGCCGAGAAATCGGGCCGCCCCATCGGCAAGCCGGCCGTGGCCAGCAGACGGCCGTCCGGACTGAACCGTACGGACGCGACGTGGAAGCCTGGCTCCCGCAGAACGGTGACTCGCTTGCCGGTCCGGTCGACGACCTCGGCGAAACCTTCATCGAAGGCGATGGCGAGCAGTGCGCCGTCGGGGCTCCACGCGATGTCCTCGACACCTCCAGAGGCGCGGACGTTGAAGGCCTCCTCCCCGGTCGCCGTGTCCCAGACCAGCGCTCTCCCCTCGGAGTTGGTGGCGGCGATCAGCGCCCCGTCAGGACTGATGTCTATAGCTTCGATGAACGCGCCATCGGGACGACCCGAGGGGCGACGACGACCGATCGTCTGAAGCCTGCGCCCGGTCTCGGGGTCCCAGACGTTCACCGAGCCATCCCGACTGCTTGCGACCAGCCCGCCGTCGGGGGTGAATGCAACGCTGGTCGGAGAGTCCGATCGCGCGGGGAGGTTAGCCCACTCCGCGTCTCCGGTAAGGCTCACGTCCCAGATCTTGACGGCGCTGATCTCCAGATCTCCGGTCATGACGCGATCACCGTCGGGCGAGAAGGCCACCCCCTGGAGGCCAGACCTCGTCCCTTGCGCCGAGAGCGAGAGCATCTCCCGCGCCCCGCCTTCAGAGATCTCCCAGACCTTCGCGGTCCCGTCTGCGCTCCCGGTGACCAGCCGGCCGGAGTCGGGGCTCCAATCGGCATGGCTCACCGGCCCCGTGTGGCCGAACAGCGTGAACCGCGGGTTCCCCGTCTGGGCCTCCCAGATGCGGATGGTCGAGTCGTCGCTCGATGTGGCGATCCATCTGCCGTCTGGGCTCCAGTCGATATCTGCGACTGCGAATCCGCTGCCCCGGAGGGTGAACTCCTCCTTGCCGGAGACCACATCCACGACGACGGCCACAGGCGGGTCGAATCCCGCGATCCCGAGCCGTCCGTCCGGGCTGAAGGACGTTGCCCACGCCTCTCCCACAGAATCGATCGTGTGGACCCTCCGCCCGGACGCCAGGTCCCACACCATCACCTTGTCCTCGAAGATCCAGGCTGCTGCCACCAGAGATCCATCGGGACTGAAGGAGGGTCCAGACACCGGGCCATCCGGCCCCTGAAAGTTCCCCAACCGCTCGCCCGACTCGGGGTCCCAGACTCGGATCGCACCGTCGTCTCCGGTGGTTGCCAACATCGAGCCATCGGGACTGAACGCCACGCCGTTGACGTCTGGGTCGTGTCCATGGAACGAGAGCAGGGACTCGCCGGTGTCGGCATCCCTGATGTCCACCGATCCGCTCTCCTCCGGCCCCTCGGTCACGAATCTTCTCCCGTCCGGGCTCCAGTCCAGCCAGCCCCCCAGGCCGGGCACGCTCAGCACGATGCGCGAAGCGACTACGGCTCGGTGCAAGGCCTCCAAGACCTCCGGCAGGACGGAACCGTCGACCGATCGGGTCTGCTCGACGGCTTCGAGCGCCAAGAGGATGCTCCGTTCCGCGTCCACTTCGAGGTTGGCCCCGGCGGCGGCGGCGATCTCCCGGGCGACAGCGACTCGCTCTCCCAGCTCGGCTCTCTCCCGCTGATCAAGGGCGAAGACGATGACACCGCTGGCGACGAGGGAGGCCGCCGCGAGCACGGCCACCAGTGCTCGGAGCCGGATGATCGACCGCCGTTCCAGCGCCCGTTCCCGCGCCTGCCGGGCTTCATCTTCCGTCCGTCGACGGTCCCGCTCGGCGAGGGATGCCTCCAGGAAGTCGCGCTCCTCGGGAGTGATCGAGATGCCGGCGCTGTGCCGCCAGGTCTCGAACTGGTCCAATCGCGATCCCGAGACCAGGAAGGAGGAGTCCCGGTCGGAGTCGAGCCATTCATGGGTCGCGAGTGCCAGCCGGCGCTCCGTCCGGAGGTCCTCGCGGGCCTCGTCGATCCAGCGGTGGAGCCGCGGCCAGGCCGTGAGCATGGCCTCGTGCGCCAGCTCGATCGTGGGCGCGCCCGTCCCTGGATCACGGTCGAAGGAGAGCTGGCGCGAGGCCCCGAACGTGTCCAGGACGATCGTCATCGCGTGCTGGTCGACGTCGAGGGAGGCCACGTCGGAGCGCGGTACCCGGCGCCGCGTGTCCTCGGTTCCCTCGCCGAGCGCGACCAGTCGGAGGAACAGCTGCCGGGCCGCCTCCCTCCCCTTGTCGTCGAGCTCCGCGAAGAGCTCCTCGGCCCGGCGCCCCAGGGCTCCCGAGACGCCGCCGATCTCCCGGTACGCCTCCAGGAACAGGACCCGGCCGTCCCGCCGTTCGAACAGCTCCGTGAGGGCGTACTCCATCAGCGGAAGAGCGCCGGGCTCCTCGGCGACGTCGGCGAGCATCGCGGCCACGAGCCCCGGTTCCAGCGAGACGTCCACCCGCTTCGCCGGGCCGGAGATCGCCCGCTCGAGCTCCTCGGCCGAGAGCGGGATCACCGCCTCGACCCGGGACTTGAACAGCTTCGCGAAGCCTCGGTAGAGGAGCGGCCGATCGTAGAAATCGGCGCGCAGCGTGGCAACCACGCGTAGGCGGCTGTGGGGGTCGCGGACGGCGGCCTCGAGGCTCCCCAGGAAGTGGGTCCGGACGGCCTCGTCCTCGACGAGCGTGAACACCTCCTCGAACTGATCGATCACGAGGACGAGCTCCGACCCGTCGGTCGGCAGCAGGCGCAGGACCGCACGATGCAGCCCGCGCTCGTCGCGCTCGAGCTGCTCCATCAGGCTCGGCGGTGGATCCGGCGCGGCGCGGAGCAGGGCCGCCTCCAGCCCGTCGAGCGGGTGATCGCCGGGGAACATGTCCGCGATGCGCCATCCCTCGGAGGCTGGGATCGCGCCGCGCCGGATCGCGGGGATCAGACCGGCTCGCACGACCGAGGACTTCCCGCTCCCGCTCGGCCCGACGACCGCAAGGAACCGGGTCTGCCCCAGGCGCTTGATGAGCTGTTCGACGAGCTCCTCGCGTCCGAAGAAGTCCGGCGCGTCGCCCTCTTCGAACGCGCGAAGCCCCTTGTAGGGGTTCGCGACGATCGCGCCCGGGACGGCCGGCGTGAGGCGGGCCGCCCTCGACCCGAGCGCGCGCCGGAACGCCATGTCGTCGGCGGCGTCGTTCGCCTCGGCGCGCAGCCGGATCACCTGCACGGGGTCCGCGAGGCCCTTGAGGGTGACGGTGCCCCGGTCGACGTAGGCGACGCCC
>JBKKAE010000132.1:0-3951 GCA_046714835.1 Actinomycetota bacterium
GCCTGGAACAGCGCCAGCGCGTGCTCGTCCGAGAGAGGACGGTGTCGCTCGGCCCGTCGGAGCGCCGCTCGGATCTCCGAGCTGAGGCGTGGGGGCACGACCTCTCGCGACGCCCAGGCGCGCGTGACTGCGTCCTCGGCGGGGATCTCCCCGTACACGGCGCCGGCGTCGGTCCGCAAGCCCGCCTCCGGTCCCTTCGCGAACGTGAGGTCGATGGTCCGTGGCTTCCAGGTGACATCCGGGTCCTGCCAGCCGATCGGCTCGGGCCTCCTTCCTTCCCAGGCGAGGCCGTCCTCACCGAGGAGGGCCTCGACGGGGGCACGCATCTTGCCCGCGAGATACGGATCCGGACTGCCCGCGAACCGCGGGTAGATCGTCAGTCGTTCGCGCAGGGTCTTCCCGCGCGAGGCCGTCGTCGCGGCGAGCGAATCGATCGCCGGCCACGGCCGCTCGGGGTTCACGTGATCGGGCGTGAGCGGTGACACGCCGCCCCAATCGCTGATGCCGGCATCGAGCAGTCGCAGTCGTTGCGTCGCGTCGGACAGGTTGGGGGGAGCCTGGACGCTCATGTGTGGTCCCATCACGACGCGCGTCGTGGCGACCGCGGCGAGGAACTCGTCGTCGTCCGGTTCGGGAGCTCTCGCCATCGCCGTGCCGGGCTTCGCGCGGAAGTTCTGCACGATCACCTCCTGGATGTGACCGTAGCGACGGTGGAGCTCACGGATCGCGAAGACCGAGGCGGCGCGTTCGCGTGCGTCTTCGCCGATGCCCACGAGGATGCCCGTGGTGAAAGGGATCGCGAGCCGGCCCGCGTCCGCGATCGTCCGCAGTCTCACGGCAGGGCGCTTGTCCGGAGAGCCGAAATGGGGCCCGCCCTTCGACGAGAGCCGGTCGGAAACGGTCTCCACCATGAGCCCCATCGATGCGCTCACCTGCTTCAGCCGCGCCAGCTCCTCGTAGCTCATCACGCCGGGATTCAGGTGCGGGAGCAGTCCGGTCTCCTCGATCACGCTGATGGCTGACGCGCGCACGTACTCGAGCGTCGAGGCGAACCCGCGCGAGCGGAGCCATTCGCGTGCCACGTCGTAGCGGTCCTCCGGCCGATCGCCCAGGGTGAACAGCGCCTCCTTGCACGCGCGAGCTCGTCCGCCCCCGGCGATCGCGAGCACCTCCTCCGGTGGGAGGAACGGCGCCTCGAGCTTCGCCGGCGGCTTCGCGAAGGTGCAGTAGTGGCAATGGTCGCGGCACAACATCGTCAGCGGGATGAAGACCTTGCGCGAGTAGGTGATGCGGTCGCCCGAGCCGAGGTCCCGGAGCTGCGCGGCCACCGACTGCAACCGCGCGAGATCCTCACCCGTCGCCGTCATGAGCGCGGTCGCCTCGTCTTCAGACAGGGCCTTGCCTTGCTCGGCGCGCGCGAGCGCCCGCCGCAGGGCGTGAGTCGTCACGGCCGCCACGAGCGGAGGCTACTACGCTCTGCTTCTGTGAAGGTCGTCGCACTCGCGGGTGGGGTCGGCGCGGGGAAGTTCCTGCGTGGTCTTGTGCGAGCTGTTCCCCCCGCCGAGGTCACCGCGGTCGTGAACACCGGCGACGACCTCGACGTCCACGGTCTCCGCGTGTGCCCCGACCTCGACTCGGTCACGTACTGGCTCGGCGACGCGTTCGACCGCGATCGCGGATGGGGGCGACGCGACGAGACGTTCCGCGCGACCGAGGAGCTGCGCGCCTTCGACCCCGACGCCGCGTGGTTCGGGCTCGGCGACCTGGACCTGGCGACCCACCTGTTCCGGACGCGGTCCCTGGCGGAGGGACTCGGGCTGTCGGAGGTCACGGCGCGGGTCGCGGCGCGGTTCGACATCGTGTCCACGATCCTGCCGATGAGCGAGCAGCCGGTGGAGACCCGGCTCGACGTGGTCTCTGTCGGACAGGAGATGGACCTCCATTTCCAGGAGTACTGGGTCCTCCGCGGCGCCCGAGACGATGTCAAAGCCATCCGCTTCGAAGGGGTGGACGTTGCCACGCCGGCCCCCGGCGTGTGGGATGCGCTCGAGCAGGCGGACGCCGTCGTGATCTGCCCCTCCAACCCCGTCGTCTCGATCGCTCCGATCCTGGCGGTGGAAGGGCTGAGGGAAGCCGTGGCACGCAAGCCCGTGGTGGGCATCTCGCCGATCGTCGGAGGCCGGCCGCTGGCGGGCATGGCGGACCGGCTCATGCCCGTCGTCGGCCTCGAGGTCTCCGCTGCCGGCGCGGCTCGAGCCTACGACGGCCTCCTGGACGCTTGGGTGATCGACGACGCCGACGCGCGTCTGGCGGATCGCGTGCGCGAGGAGACCGGTACGCGGGTCGCGGTCACCGACACCGTGATGCGAGACGACGAGGTCGCCGAGCGGCTGGCCCGTGCCGCGCTCGACGCGCTGCGATGACCATCGAGCTGATCCCCCTCGAGGGGCTCCCGGAGATCGAGCCGGGCGACGACCTGGCCGCGCTCTTGGAGCCGTCGCTCGCGGCGAACGCCGCGAGGGACGGCGACGTCGTCGCGATCACGCAGAAGGTCGTCTCCAAGGCCGAGGGGCGCGTCGTCCCCGCGGAGGACCGGGCCGCGTGGATCGAACGGGAGTCCGTAGGGGTGGTGGCTCGACGGGGCGATCTCATCATCACTCGCACCCGACACGGCTTCGTCTGTGCCAACGCGGGCGTCGACGCATCCAACGTGCGGAAGGGGTTCCTCACGCTCCTCCCGGAAGATCCCGACGCGAGCGCCGAACGATTGCAGAAAGAGCTGTCGGCGCGGCTGAGGCTCGCACGCCTCGGGGTCGTCATCACGGACACCTTCGGTCGTCCGTGGCGCGAGGGGGTCCTCGACGTGGCGATCGGCTGCGCGGGGCTGCCGGCGCTGCGGGACCTTCGAGGAACCGTCGACGATCGCGGGCAGGCACTGGAGACCACGGTGGTGGCGTTCGCCGACGCCGTGGCGGCGGCGAGCGGCCTCGTGATGACGAAGACCGCGCGTGTCCCGGCGGCGCTGGTGCGGGGGTTGGACGCCTCGGCAGGCGACGCGCCGCCGGGACCCGCCCGCGCCCTGGTGCGCCGACCCGAGGACGACCTATTCCGGGAGTCCGCGCTCATCGCGGTCTCCGTCGCGCAGCCGAGCGACATGTTCGGGCCCGGGGAGCTCTCGCCCTGGATCGTCGAGGAGGCCGTCCGCGCCGCGTCGACCGCCCGCCCGTCAGGGGAGTGGTCCTTCGTCGCGGTGAGCTCTCCCCTTGCGCGGCGGCGTCTCGCCGTCGCCGCCATGGGCACCGATGAGGTCCTCCACGGGGCGGGCGTCCTGATCGTGCCGTGCATCCGGGTGGCGGGAGGCGCGACGTCGCGACCACGGACCGAGGAGACCGTCTTGCTCTCCGCCGGTGCCATGATCCGCACGCTCGTCGTCGCGCTGCACGCGCAGCACGTCGGATGGTCGTGGGACCCCAACCTGCCCTTCGACGCGGACGGGGCGCGGACGTCGCTCGCGCTCGGCGATGAATGGCGGCCGTTGGGCGTCGTGGCCGTGGGCCCGGTGCCGGAGGGCGGGGCCTCGCGGCCCCGCCCCCCGATGGATCCGATGCGTGCGCTCGAAGGGCGCGACTAGGCCAGCACGCCCCGCAGGAAGTAGAAGAGGAAGCCGGTCGTGACGATGTACATCAGGGGATGCACGTCGCGGAACTTGCCCTGCATCACCCTGATCGCCGTGTAGGCGATGAAGCCGGCCCCGACCCCGTTGGTGATCGAGTAGGTGAACGGCATCAACCCGATCGTCAGGAGCGCCGGGATCCCGATCGCGGGATCCCGCCAGTCGATCTCACCGATCCCCCGCATCATGAAGTAGCCGACCACCACCAGGATCGGCGCCGTGGCCTCCGGCGGGATCACGCCGGCGAGCGGCGAGACGAACACGCACAGCAGGAACAA
>JBKKAE010000133.1:0-2965 GCA_046714835.1 Actinomycetota bacterium
GCTCCCGCCTCGATCAGCCTGGCCCCGATCAGCCTGGCCGCGTCGACCTCGCTATCCCCCGGTTTCAGCTCGCCGAATCCGCCCGCCAAGGCGAGCCCGTTGATCCGGTCGGCTTCTCGGATGTATGCGACCTCAGCCGGCGACTTGATCGTGCGAAGCCGCCAGATCACAGGAGCAGCGTCGACGAACGTCGCCTCGGGCAAACCCTGCTCCAGAAACCGATACTCGAGCAACGGGATGAACAGGCGCTGGTCGAGCCCCAGCTCGACCCCGATCCGCGCGGACCCCAACCCTCGCTCGCGCATCTCCGTGGCGAGCATCTCGCCGGCGAACGGCGGATCGTAGGTCAGGATGTCGGTGACCCAAGATTGCGCGCGCGCGTTCTCCACGTTGATGCCGTAGATCCAAAGGAAAGGCTCCCCCTCACGCGGCAGGACCATCACGTGAGGGCGCGAGTAGTTCAGCTGATAGTCGCGGGGTAGGTGGCCGGAGAGGTAGTAGTAGTTCATCCCGGCGCTGAAGTCGCCGGTGACCAAGAGCGCGTCGAGTTGGTGTTCCTGCATCAATGTGCGAGCCCGGTCCGTGCGGCGCTCAAGCTCGTCCCGTTCGAACAGTCTCATCCCTCACCCTCCTGCGATGACAAGAACCAGCGGAACCGGTCGCCGATCGTGACGGGATCCTCCAACAGCAGTGGAACGGCGGGGTCGTTGCCCCCTTCGATCCGGGCGATCACGGCGGAGGGCCCGACCGCGGCCCGGGCATCCGCGAGTGCAGACCTGAGTCCCGATCCGTCGTCGACCTCCTCCGTCGGCAGACCGATGCCCCGGCACGCCGACCCGAGCGACACCACGGCAGCGTGTGTGGCCATCCGGTCGGCCGAAGCGTGCTCGTGATTGTCTAGCACGACCAGCGTGAGCCCAGGCGGCGCAAGGGCGTGGATCGTCGGGAGCACAGAGAAGCCCATCAACAGCGACCCGTCGCCCTCCACGGCGGCGAGTGGTCCCTTGCCCGCGAGGGCGAGACCGGCGCCCACCGCCGCAGCCAACCCCATCGAGTCGAGCAGGTACAGGTGGGAATCGCGCCTGGCGATCGAGGCGAGTTCGCGCGCGGGTGCGCCGCACGTCATCACGAGCGGACGGTCGCGGAACACTTCGTCGATGATCTCCAGAGCCTCACGTCGCTTCACGCCTGCTCTCCGATCCCCGGATGAAGAAGGTCGAGCAGGACAACGACCGGCCGGCGTGTCACGACGGCGAGCTCGGCCGCGGAGCGCGTGGTCGCTTGCCAGACCTTCCTCGGATCGGACGGTCCGAGCAGCTCCACCCGGATCCCCAACGCGTCGAGCAGGTCGGGCACCGCTTCGGAGAACGAATGGATCATTGCGTTGTACTCACCCGGTCCGCCGCGGGCGTTCGCGATGACTGGCAGGCCGACGTGATACGCCTTCGCGAAGGTCGCCAGGGCCGTGAGGGCGTTGCCGAACCCGTTGTCCTGCATCAACAGGGCAGCCTTCCGACCCCCGAGCACCAGGCCTCCCGCAAGCCCGACGCCCTCCTCCTCGCGCGCAGCGAGGTAGCCTCGCACGCCCTGCTCTTGGAGCGGACGGACGACCGGCGCGATGTGCGACGAGGGGACGTAGGTGAAGTCTTCGATGCCCCACTCGAGGAGCCCCTCCACCACCGCGTTCGACGCCCACGTACGGCCGCTCACGAAGCAGCCTCCGTGAGGCGGAGCACATCGCCGAGCGCGGCGGCGGCGGCTCCGCCGGGGTGCGAGCGTCCGCCCGTGACCACGACCTCACCGATCGCCTGGCCGCGGAAGACGACGCCCTTGTCCCGCCCTCGAAGTGCCGACAGCGGGTGACCGGGATCGAGGACTTCCGGCTCCACCCGCGCCGTCACCTCGTCGCCGCGGCGCCGGGCCCGACCTACCAGCCGCAGAAGACCCTCGGCCGAAGGATCTGCGGCCTCGATCCCTCTCACGGCGACCCTATCCAGGTCGAGGTCGAGGTCCTCCCACACGATCGAAGCCAACACGACGAGTTTCGCCGCGGTGTCCCAGCCCCCCAGGTCGATGCTCGGATCGGGCTCGGCGATCCCGGCCTCTTGCGCCGCCTTCGTCGCGTCCTGCACCGACACCCCGCGTCGCATCTCATCCAGGACGAACGTGGTCGTTCCGGTCAGGACACCCTCGATGCTGTCGATGCGATCGGTGCGCGCCAGCGCGCTAGCGACGGCGGCGGCGGGAAGCGCGGCGCCCGCCGCGGCGGCGCACCCGATCCGATGCCAGCCACCGGCGCGGGTGCGCAGCTCGGCACCGTGTCGAGCGAGGGGCGACTTGTTCGCCGTCACGACCGGGAGGCCGGCGTCGAGTCCGGCGCGAAGGATCGCGAGCGAGGGGTCGGCCGTCTCGAAGTCGCAGTTCGTGAGGTCCACGACGACGTCGGGCTTCGTACGTGCGACGAGCTCCCCCGGCGTGGAGCCGACGACGCGATCCGGCGCTCCGGCCGCCTTCCAGCGCGCAACGTCTACCGCCGACAGCTCGCCGAGCACGGCGCCACGCGAGTCGGCTGCGCACACCATGACGACGCGGGCTGCCCGTACTTCGATGAGCTCGAGGAAGGCACGCCCCACCCCCCCGACGCCGAACAGGGCGACTCGTGCCTCAGCAGACACCGACGTACCCGTCCTTGCGGCGATCGGAGGCGCCGACGTAGCGGTCGTCTTCGAGCAGGATGAGCTGCGCACCGCCGGCCTCGAACCGAGAGAGTTCGCTCACCTCATGGCCGCGGCCGGCGAGCGCGTGAACGAGTTCCTGATCGAATGACGGCTCGAAGCCAACGCGACGTCCCCCGAGGGAGCGGAAGCGAGGGCGATCGAGCGCCGCCTGGGGAGCGAGGCCCTCCTCGAACAACCCCCGGAGGATCTGAAGCTGACCCTGCGGCTGCTGGAAGCCTCCCACCACG
>JBKKAE010000134.1:0-3001 GCA_046714835.1 Actinomycetota bacterium
CTCGGGACCGTACATGTGGTTGTCGCCGAACAGCGACGACTTCCAGCCACCGAACGAGTAGTACGCGACCGGGACCGGGATCGGCACGTTCACGCCGACCATCCCGACATTCACCTCGAACTGGAACTGCCTGACCGCGCCGCCGTCGCGCGTGAAGATCGCGACCCCGTTCCCGTACGGGTTGTCGTTCACCAACCGGACCGCCTCGTCGTAAGTGTCGACGCGAACGACGGACAGCACCGGGCCGAAGATCTCGTCGCGGTAGGCGTCCATGTCCGCGGTCACGTGGTCGATCAGCGAGACACCGAGGAAGAACCCGTCGCCCTCGTAAGCGGCGTCCTTCCGCCCGTCGGTGATCACCGTCGCACCCTGCTCGGCCGAGGAGTCCAGGTAACCGGCGACCTTGTCCCGATGCTCGCGCGTGACCAGCGGGCCCATCTCCGACTCGGCATCTGATCCCGGTCCGACCTTCACGTTGGGGAGCCGCTCGGCGATCTTCGCGACGAGGTCGTCGGCGATCCCGCCGACGGCCACGATCGCGGAGATCGCCATGCAGCGCTCGCCGGCGCTGCCGTATCCGGCGGACACGGCGGCGTCGGCCGCCATGTCCAGATCGGCGTCGGGCAGCACGATCATGTGGTTCTTCGCGCCCCCGAGCGCCTGGACGCGCTTACCCGCCTGGGTGCCGTGCTCGTAGATGTACTTCGCGATCGGGGTGGAACCGACGAACGACACCGCCTCGATGTCGGGATGGTCGAGGATCGCGTCCACGGCAATCTTGTCGCCGTGAACGACGTTGAAGACGCCGTCGGGCACGCCGGCGTCGTGCAGGAGCTCCGCGAGCAGGAGGGACGCCCCGGGGTCCTTCTCGGACGGCTTCAGGACGAACGTGTTCCCGCAGGCGATCGCGTTCGTCAGCATCCAGAGCGGCACCATCGCCGGGAAGTTGAACGGCGTGATCCCCGCCACCACACCGAGCGGTTGGCGGATCGAGTACACGTCGACGCCGGTCGAGGCCTGCTCCGTGAATCCCCCCTTCAGCAGGTTGGGGATCCCGCAGGCGAACTCCACGTTCTCGAGGCCGCGCTGCACCTCTCCCATCGCGTCGGAGAGCACCTTTCCGTGCTGCGCCGTGATCGCGGCGGCGACCTCGGCCTTGCGATCGTCCAGCAGCTCGCGGATCCGGAACATCACTTCGGAGCGTTTGGAGAGCGAGGTGGCGCGCCACGCGGGGAATGCTTCGGCCGCCGCGGCGATGGCTTGGCCGACCTCCTCGGAGCTCGCGAAGTCCACCTCGTGGGTCTGCTCGCCCGTCGCAGGGTTGAAGACGGGGCCGGTCCTTCCGGACTCACCGGGAACGACCTTTCCGCCGATCCAGTGGCTGATCCGTTCCACGGTCATCGGCCTCCTTTGCGTTGGTTGTTGGCACGCTGGGTGATGGCCACCAGGTGATGCTATCGAGCCTCGCCCACGCTCGTAGCGGCCCACCTGGGCGGTTGACGTCGCGGGCAGGGGAGCCGGAAGCTTCAGTTCCGGATCACAGAGGAGGCTCGATGTCTCGACGCGTCCCGAAGCGGCTCCTGGCGGGCCCGATCGCGCTGCTCCTGTTGCTCAGCGGCATGACCCTCGGCCCGGCGGCGGCCCAGGCGGCGTGTCATCCGATCCAGACGACGCCCAGCTTCAACGGTGTCGTGCCCACGGCCCAGGACGTCCTCGGGTTCGATCTCGGTACGCAGGAAGTGTCGGTATCACAGTCCGACACGTACCTGCAGGCGATCGACGACGCGAGCGACAGGGTGACCAGCGGGACGGCGGGGTCCTCTGTCGAGGGACGCCCGCTCCGCTACGCGATCGTCGGCACACCTGCGAACGTCACGAGCGAGGGCCTGGCAGCGGTCCGTGACGCGATCGACCGACTGCGCGACCCGGCGACGAGCGGGCCCGATGCGGCGACGCTCGCGGCCACGACGCCCGCGATCCTGCTCGTGCAGGCGAATGTCCACGGCGGCGAGGAGAGCGGAACCGAGTCGTCCCTCCAGTTGCTCTACGAGCTTGCCGACCGGGACGACTGCGTCTCCGACACGATCCTCGACAACACGATCGTCGTGATCCTCCCGGTCCAGAACCCCGACGGCCGCGAGGCGAACACGCGCCGGAACCAATACGGCATCGACATGAACCGCGACTGGTTCGCGAGGACGCAGCCGGAGACCGATGGGAAGCTCGAGCTGCTCCGCGAGTTCCCACCGGTCCTGGACCTCGACGTGCACGAGATGGGTTCGTACACGTACTTCTTCCCGCCGAACTCCGACCCCGTCTATCACGAGATCGCCGACGAGTCGAACGACTGGATCAACGACATCTACGGACCCGCGATGGCGACGGAGTTCGAACGACAGAAGATCCGCTTCTTCAACTACGAGCCCTACGACTTCTTCGGCATCTTCTACGGTGACACGGTGCCGACGGTCGCGTTCCACGGCGCCGGGATGACGTTCGAGAAGCACAGCGGCGATCCACTGCCCCAGCGGATGTACGAGCAGTACGTGACCTCGATCGTCTCGGTCTTCGAAGCGGCGGCGAACAAGGAGCAGATCCTCCAGCAGTGGCACTCATCCTGGGTGGACGCCTACCAGGAGGGAGTCTCCGGGAGACTCGAGCCGAACGCCGTCTTCCAGACCGGGCACAAGGTGATCGAGGAGACGCCGGCTGGCGCGTTCGTCCGTCACTACTTCATCCGAGACGACGCGTCGAAGCTGTTCGAAGTGCAGCGACTCATCCGACGGCTCCAGAGGATGGACGTCGAGCTCTATCGCCTGACCGAGCCACTCGATGTGCAAGACTTCCGCGCGTACGGACGTGCTGCGGCGCCCACCACGCTCCCCGCAGGCACGTACTGGATCCCGATGGCGCAGGCACGGAAGCACTGGGTCCTGGCGATGCTCAACGAGGACACGTACATCCCGCACGACATCACGTACGACGTGACCGGGTGGAGCAA
>JBKKAE010000135.1:0-9417 GCA_046714835.1 Actinomycetota bacterium
TCTGGCTCGGGAACCAGGCGGTGCTCGAGTTCCATGTGGCGCCGGTGCGTCGGGATCAGCTCGAGCGACCCGATCTCCTCGTCGTGGACATCGATCCTCCCGAGGACTCTTTCGAGATGGCCGTCGAGGTCGCGTTCCTGGTCCTCGAGGTGCTGGACGACCTGGCGTTGCCTTCCGGCATCAAGACGACCGGCGGGAAGGGCCTGCACGTCGTCGTGCCGATCGAGCGGCGCGTCGACCAGTCGGAGCTCCGCGCAGCCGTGACGCACCTGACCGAGATCGTGGTCGAGCGCCGACCGGATCTGGTGACCGACGCGTTCCGGAAGGCGAAGCGAGGCGGCCGCGTGATGCTGGATCCCTCCCGGAACGGGACCGGCGCGACGATCGTGGCGCCCTACTCGCCTCGCGATCGAGCCGACGCCACGGTGTCCTTCCCGGTCGCTCCCGAGGAGCTCCGGTCGGTGTCGCCGGGAGACTTCACCATCCGGACGGTGCCGGAACTCCTCGGTCGCCCCGGTCCGGCGCGCTGGCGGGCGCTCGCGGAGGAGCGTGGCCGGCTCCCGGCCGAACTCCACCGATCGGGGTAGGCCTACCGGAGCACGAGGACGTCGACGTCGAGGCCGGCGTCGGCCCAACGAGCGTCCGTGGTCACCGCGCTGCCGCCCACGTACATGGCCAGCGAGAGACAGGCGCGATCTCCGAGAGAGAGCCCGCTGCCGGGCGTCCACGCCTCCGCGGTCGGTCGGGCCGAGGATGCGTCGAAGGCTCGGAACTCAACCCCAAGCGCTTCGAGGTCGAACTCGAGTCCTTCTGTGTGGACGTCGTGCTGCTCAGCTTTCTGCAGCACCTCTGACAGGTTCACGCATGACATGAGGGCGCCGTCGAGGAGACGCTCCACCTCGTCCGCACCCGGCTCTTCCTGGAGCAGCGCGAGCACCGCCGACGCGTCGAGGACGATCGGAGCGGTCACTCCCCCGACTCCCGTCGGGCCTCCTCATGCCGATCGGAGGCCAGTTCGTCGGCGAGGCTGACCCCGTCCGGCACTTTCGAGAATCGTCGTCGGAGGCGACGAAGGACCTCCGCCCGAGGCTCGAGGATCAGGCGCCTGCCGTCGGACCGGATCGCCATCTCGGTCCCGTCCTCGAGTCCGAGCTCCCGCCGGAGCTCGACCGGGACCACGATGCGCCCCTGAGGCCCGATCCGAACATGGATCGACGCTTCTGCCATGACTCCCAGAGTGTGGCACGAATACCTTTAGATGGCAATGCCCTAAGTAAGTGGCAGGAGGATGTGTCAAACGCAGCCGTTCTGAAGGTGGAGGTACTGGCGGCACTCGTCGTCGGAGAGCTCGCGCCTCACCTGAGCGCGCCCGATGCGGATCAGGTCGTCGAGATCCAACGCCCAGACCCGGACGACGCCGTCGGGGCTCGCGGACGCGAGCCCTCGGGGCCGGCGATCGCGCCGCGCCGGATCGCGGGGATCAGCCCGGCTCGCACGACCGACGACTTCCCGCTCCCGCTCGGTCCCACGACGGCCAGGAACCGGGTGTGGGGCAGCCGTTTGATGAGCTCCTCGACGAGCTCTTCTCGTCCGAAGAAGTCGAGCGCGTCGCCCTCCTCGAACGCACGGAGGCCCTTGTAGGGATTCGGAGCCATCGCCCCGGGAACGGCGGGCGTGAGTCGGGCGGCGGACGACCCGAGCGCCCGGCGGAACGCCATGTCGTCCGCCGCGTCGTCGGCCTCCGCCCGCAGCCTGATCACCTGCACGGGATCGGCGAGGCCCTTGAGGCTGACCGACCCTCGATCCACGTAGGCGACGCCGTCGACCTTCCTCGCGAGGTGCGTGACCGCCGGGCTGGCGAGGATCTCGGCGGGACCGGCGATGCTGCACAACCGCGCCGCGAGATTGAGCGCCCCGCCGCGGTAGCCGCCCTCGACGGCGACGGCCTCGCCTGCGTCCAGCCCGATCCCCACCGCGAGCGGGAGCGTCGGCTCCGCGACGGTCTCGTCCACGAATCTACGCTGAAGCTCGACCGCCGCTCGGATCGCTTGCCGAGCCGAGCCGAAGACCACGAGCGCTTCGTCCCCGCGCAGCTCGACGACGGTGCCGCCTCGGGTCTCGACTCCCTCGCGCGCGACCCTGGCGAACTTGCCGGCGAGAGCCGCGGCGGCCTCGTCGCCTCGCTCCTGTGTGAAGGCCGTGTAGCCGCGAACGTCCGCGAACAGGAACGTCCGGATGTGAGCGTCGTCCGTGTGTGCGCCCGCGGGTCGCCCTTCGCCCTCGACCATGGGGGATCATGCCCCCGTCGGATGATCCGTTCCTAGGGCGCGCCGGAGGCGTCGGCGGTTTCCTGCGCTGGAGTCCGGCCGGATGGACGCGTGGTTGCTGTCCTTCGAGAGCCGAACCTAGACTCGATGCACTCGCCTATGAATCACGGCCTCGAGCACGACGCGCTGATCTATTCATCCGACGACGCGATGATGAGCACGCTCGTGCCGTGGTTGCGGGAGGGACTCGAGCACGACGACGGCGCGGTCGTCGCGACCACGTCGCCACACATCGATCGGTTCCGAGACGCGCTCGGCAGCGACGAGGGGTCCGTCTCGTTCCTCTCCTCCGACGACCTCTACGTCAATCCGGTGCAGACGATCGCGGCGTGGCAGCAGATACTTTCCGACGCTGCCGACAGTGGCGTGACGTACACGAGGATCGTCGGCGAGGTCCGCTTCGGTGTCACCGAGTATCGGCAGACCTCGTGGACTCGCTACGAGTCGGCCCTCAACGCCGTCTTCGAACGCTCTCCCATATGGATCGTGTGTCCCTACGACGGGCGAGCGCTCCCGCCCGCAGTGATCGATCAGGCGTGGCGAACGCACCCCACGGTGTGGGACTCGACGCGACATCCGAGCGACCGCTACGAGGTGCCTGCTCGCCTGCTCCGTGAGATCGTCGAGCCCGGCCGCGCGGTGAACGGACCTCCCTCGCTCGAGCTGCCGATCGATGGAGGGTTGAGCGAGGTCAGGCGATCCGTTCGTGCCCTTGGCATCGAAGCCGAGCTGCCCCGGGCGCGGGTGGAGGAGCTCGTCCTGGCGGTGAGCGAGCTCGCCGGGAACACGGTCCGTCACGCCGGCGGTGGTGGGAAGCTCGCGCTCTGGATCATGCCGGAGGGTGTCGTCTGTGAGGTGACGGATCACGGCGGAGGCATGGCCGATCCGCTCGCCGGCCTCGTGCCACCCAAGCCGAGCGCGACCGCCGGCATGGGCTTGTGGATCGCCCGTCAGCTCTCCGACTCGTTCGCGATCGGGGCGGACGACGAGGGGACGACCGTTCGGATCGCCGTCGACCGCTGAGCTAGGGCTGGCCGGTCGTCCGCTCGGACATGTTCGAGCGGCCTGCGAAGAACGCGCCTTCCTCGATCGCGAGCGTCCTGCAGGTCACATCTCCCTGCACGCGAGCCTCCCTCCCCAGCTTGACGCCCTGCTCGGCGACGACATCGCCCTGGACCGTGCCGTGAACGGTCACGCTCTGCGCACGGACGAACCCCTCGACCCGACTCTGCGAAGGCAAGACGACCTCGCCCGGCGCGGTGAGGTTCCCCTTGACCCGGCCCGCGAGGCTGATGCTTCGGGCGCTGATGTCGGCGCGCACGTCACTGCCCGCGGCGACCGAGACGTCGCCGTCGACCGCGATCTCACCGGTGAGACGACCGTGGATGCGGAGCGAGCCCGTCGAGTGGAGCGTGCCCTCGATGCGAGCGCCCTGCCCCACGACCGAAACGTCCTCGCGCTGTTGATCGGCCACGGTCCTCCTCTCTCTCGTCGACAGGCTACTCCTCGTCGACGCGGCGGAGCTTCTTCGTCTTGGCGCGGCGCTTCTTCGCGGCGATCCTTCGTTCCACCGCACGTCTGCTCGGCTTCGTCGGTCGGCGCGTGCGTGGCGGCGGAGCGATCGCCTGCGCGAGGATCCCCTGGAGTCTCTCGAGGGCGATCTCTCGGTTGCGGAGCTGTGACCGTTCCTCCTGGGCTGTCACCGTGAGCACCCCGTCGACGAGCCGGTCGCCGAGGCGCTGGAGCGCCCTCGCTCTCTGCGTCGGCCCGAGAGCGGTCGTCTTCGCCACGTCGAGGCTGAGCTGCACGCGCGAGTCCGCGGTGTTGACCGACTGACCGCCGGGTCCCGAGGAGCGACTGAAGCGCCATCGAAGCTCCTTCTCGGGGATCTCCACCGAACGCGTGACGCGAAGCGGCCCGGCCATGGGATGAGTATGCGGGGGCAGATCTTCGAAAGAAGTTCCTCAGAAGTGACGGACTTCACAGACGCGAAGGGGTCACGTACGTATCGTCGAACACATGTTCGTGGGCGACGGTTCATGAGCGGGCTGCGGTCCGCGATCGAGGAGTTGCGCTCCGAGGCGCTCCCCGAGCTGCCCGATGCCCTGATCGAGGACGACTTCGCCGAGCTCCAGCGGGCGGTCGAGATGCTTGAGGTCGAGCGGCTGCGCCGGTTGGCCGAGATCGACAAGCGGCGGTTGTTCGAGCGCGACGGGTACCTGTCGGTGGCCTCGTGGCTCGCGTCCAGATTCAAGGTGGGATGGGGAGCTGCTCGGGAGCATGTACGGGTGGCTCGCTCCTTAGAGGAGATGCCGGTGACGCGTGAGGCGCTCGAGACAGGCGACATCTCCTTCTCGGGCGTGAAGGTCCTGGTGGCCGCCCGCGAGGTAGATCCCGCTGCGTTCGCTCGTTCCGAGGGGACGTTGGTGGAAGCAGCCCGGATCCATTCGATGAACGACCTCGGTCGGGTGGCGGCCTACTGGCGCCAGGCGGTCGAGCGGGAGCATGCCACGCAAGGCGAGGACAAGCTCCTCGAGCAGAGGAGGCTGCACGCCTCGGTCTCGTTGCTCGGGATGGTGCGCGTGGACGGCAACCTCGATCCCGAGACCGGGGAGTCGTTGCTCACGGCACTCGGGGCGGTGCTCGATGCTGAGGCCCGCTCTGGGCAAGGAGAAGACGACCGGACGCCCGCCCAGCGCCGTGCCGATGCGCTCGGAGAGGTCTGCAGACAGTGGCTGGATGGCTCTGAGCGTCCGACCGTCGCCGGCGAGCGACCGCACGTGACCGTGACAGTGGCGGCCGACGCTCTCACGGAAGCCGGCTCCTCCTCCGCTGTCACCTCACCGACGAGCGAGCTCGACCACGTCGGTCCGGTGAGTCCCGAGACCGCTCGGCGCATCGCGTGTGACGCCTCGGTGATGCGTGTGGTGATGACTGGACGATCGGAGCCCCTCGATGTGGGGCGTCGCACGCCGGTCGTGCCACCGACCATGCGCAGGGCGGTGGTCATGCGCGATCGCCACTGTCGGTTCCCCGGCTGCGACCGCCCCCACTCTTGGTGCGATGCGCACCACATCGTGCATTGGGCAGATGGCGGTGACACGGCCGTGCCGAACCTCCTGTTGCTCTGTCGTCGGCACCACCGGATGGTCCATGACCGCGTCGGCTTCGGGCTCGAGCTGCTCGACGGCCGGCCGGTGTTCAGGAGAGCCGACGGATCGTTGCTTGAGGATCGGGCGCCGCCGTAGCGAGGGCCGCGCCCACCCGCTCGGCTTGACGCATCACGCGGAGCACGTTCTGGCCGGCGACCTTCGTGACGTCCTCGTCCGTGTAGCCACGGTCGCGGAGCTCTTCGAAGAGCGCCGGATACTTCGACACGTCCTCGAGGCCATCGGGCATCACGAGCAGGCCGTCGAAATCGCTCCCGACGCCGACGTGATCGATCCCGGCGACGTCTCGGATGTGATCGATGTGGTCGGCCACGTCGGAGAGGGAGCTGGGCGGCGTCGGTAGGGTCTTCTCCAACTCGTGCACCGCCACGCGCACGGCGTCGGGATCGTCGGCGTGCGCCTCCCTCAGGCGCCGGATCTCCTCCCACTCGGCGGCGTTCGCCTTGGCGCCCTCGGCGTTGAGGAACCAGGGCACGAACGTCGCCATCATCACGCCGCCGGTGCGCCCGAGCAGCTCGATCACGTCGTCGGGGACGTTGCGCGGCACATCGCACAGCGCGCGAGCGTTGGAGTGCGAGAAGATCACCGGCGCGGTGGAGACCTCGATCGCCTGGCGCATCGTGTCCGCGGACACGTGGGAGAGGTCGACCAACACGCCGAGGCGGTTGAGCTCCCGGACGACGTCCTCCCCGAACGTCGTCAGCCCGCCGTTCGTACCCAGACCGGTTCCCGAGTCGGCCCAGCCCGTGTCGTCGTTGTGCGTCAGCGTGAGGTAGCGGGCACCGAGCTCCGCCAGAACGCGCAGCGTCCCGAGCGAGCCACCGATCGAGTGTCCGCCCTCGACGCCGATCATCGAGGCGACCTTCCCTTCCGCCGCGATCCGCTCGACGTCGTCGGCGGTGCGCGCGAGCTCGAGACGATCCGGGTGCGCTCGGAGCAACCGCAGGAACGCGTCGGCCTGCTCGAGCGTCTGGATCACGGCCTGATCCGTGGGCAGATCAGAGGGCACGTAGACGGACCAGAACTGACCTCGGAGGCCACCCGCCTCCAGCCGCGGAAGGTCGGTGTGGAAGCGGGGGGCGGGCCGGCCGACGTCGGCCTCGTCTTCGCCGCCCTCTCGGGCCTCCCTCATGGCCCACAGCAGATCGTTGTGCCCGTCGATCAGCGGCGCCCCTCGAAGCAGTTCGACGATGCTCTCGGCCATATCGCGATGGTACCCATCCAAGGCGGTATGCTTTCCGCATGTCGATTCAGATTGCGATTCGCATACCAGACGCCGTCGCCGAACAACTCGACGCCCTCGTGGCGTCCGGGCGATTCGACACGAAGGCCGACGCGGTCCGAGCCGCCCTCGAGGCCCTCCTCGATGCCGAGCGGCGCGCGGACGTCGGGCGCCGCATCGTCGAGGGGTACCAGCGGGTCCCGCAGGACGAAGCCGAGGTCGCCGCGGCGCACCGAGCGGCGACCCGCTCGATCGACGAGGAGCCGTGGTGACGTGACCATCGGCCGTGGCGAGATCTGGTGGGGCGAGTCCGATGCCAAGGGCCGGCCCTTCCTGATCCTCACGAGAGACGAGGCGATCCCCGTGCTCCGGACGATCCTCGTCGCGCCCAACACGCGGACCATCCGTCACATCCCCACGGAGGTGCCGCTCGGCATCTCCGAAGGACTGCCCGTCGCATCGGCGGCCTCGATGGACGCCGTGCACGCGTTCCCCAAGTCGATGCTCGTCCGCCGGATGGGAGCACTCGCCCCCGAGCGTCATCCCGAACTCTGCGAGGCGCTGTCGGCGGCAGTCGACTGCTGAGCGATACGCTGGCTCCATGGCCGACTGGAACGCGAACATCGTCGAGGAGTTCCGGCAGAACGAGGGCAAGGTCGGTGACTTCTTCGAGGGCGCCACGATCCTGCTCCTCCACACGAAGGGCCGCAAGACGGGGAAAGAGCACGTGACGCCGCTCGTGTACCTCCCCGACGGCGACCGGTGGGTTGTGTTCGGGTCGCTGGGCGGCGCGCCGGCCGACCCGGATTGGGTGCGCAACCTCGAGGCGGATCCTGATGCGACGATCGAGGTCGGCACCGAGACCATCCCCGTGCGTGCGGTCAAGATCCTGCGGGACGAGCCGGAGCGACAAGACCTCTACTCCCGCCAGGTCGCGCGGAGGCAGGGCTTCGCCGAGTACGAGGTGAAGACGGAGGGCATCAGGAAGATCCCGGCGGTCGTGCTCGCACGGCGCGAGGAGTAGCTCCCGACACCTCAGAAGTCGCGGCGACCCTCGAAGTCCTCAGCCACCTCGGGTCGCGTGAGCTGGTACACCGCCACGCGGTGCCGTCGACATCGACGCCCGCAGTCACCACTCGCTCAGACGGCGGCCGCGGCCAGCGCGTTCGGCACCGTGTCCTCCGGCTTCACCGGCGACCAGACCTGCTCGATCCGGCCCTCTTCATCGACCAGAAACGACGAGCGCACGATCCCCATGAACGAGTGGCCGCCGCGGCGTCGTTCCGCCCACGCGCCCCACGTTCCCGCAATCGCGTGATCTTCGTCGGCGAGCAACGGGAATCCGAGCGAGTACTTCTCGTCGAACGCGAGCTGCTTCGCCGGCGCGTCCGGCGAGATGCCCACCACGTCGAGGCCGATCCCCGCGAGGTCCTGCCGATGGTCGCGCAGATCACACGACTGGGTGGTGCAGCCCGGCGTGTCTGCCTCCGGGTAGAAATACACGAGCAGCTTCCGGCCGAGGTAGTCACCGAGTCGCACGGTCTCACCCTGCTGATCGAGGAGCGCGAAGTCCGGAGCCGCGTCACCCTGCTGGAGCGTCGTCATGACTCCATGGTACGGCGGCAGTGAAACTGAGCCTCCCGCCCGGCGGCCGACCCACCTCTACCGCAGGTCTTGATTCAGCGAGTACAGCGGCACGATCTGCCCTTCGTCGAGGATGTGCCCGTGCATCGCCGTGCGCATCTCCTCGAGCGTGAAGCCCGGCTCGAGGCCGAGCGTCTCGACGTCGAGCGCGTAGACCGTCGTGAAGTAGCGGTGGACCTGCTCGTCGTTCCACGGTGGGTACGGTCCGTCCCATCCGGCGTAGGTCCCCTCGAGCTCCGGGTTGCCCTCGAACAGGCCTCGATAGCCGTTCTGGCCGGTGACGCCGCCCTGCGCCGGTGGGTCGGGGGGCTTCCCGTGGGCGACGAAGCCGTCGCCGCCCGCCCCTTCCGGCATCTCGTGGACGGTGGCCGGGATGTCCACGACGAGCCAGTGGGCGAACTCGACCCGCACCTCGTCGTCGCCCAGCGCGAGACCCTCGACACCCATCCGGTTGCGGTCGGCCGGCACGTCGGGATCGACCACCGAGATCGCGAAGGATCGGGTTCCCTCCGGCTCGCCGGACCATCGCAGGTGCGGGCTCAGGTCGCGCCCGGCCATCTCGGCCCTGCCGTCGGCCGTGGGCGTAGCGACCGCGTAGCTCTGGGGGATCGGCTCTCCATCGGCCACGCTGGTGCTCTCGACCGTCATCGCCATCGTGCGCCCTCCTCCGGTCTCGGACCGCACATCATGGCCCGGGCGATGCGAAGAGCTCGCGCATGGGCTCGCCCTCGTCGGCGAGGGCCCGACTGGTCTCCTTCGACAATCGCTCGAACGGCTCGAGCACGATCCGGCCCTTCCCGTCATCGTGTCGCCAGATGCCCGCCACCTGGCCATCGACGAGGAACGTGTGGAACGAGTGCGGGCTCTTCGTGTTGAAGATGCGCGGGCGGTAGCGCTCGGGGAGGATCTGCGTGCGGCGAGCCTGCACGAGCAGCGTCGCATCCCACACAGGGAGGAACCGAACCGGAGCGTGTCTCCGTCGGGAAGCGGCGCGCGGGGTAGGTCGAGGAGCTCCTCGCCGCGCTCTTCGAGGAACCGGCCTACCAGATCGGGT
>JBKKAE010000136.1:0-10891 GCA_046714835.1 Actinomycetota bacterium
GCATACCGGCGCGCTCGAAGAGATCCGCGACTGCCGCGTCGACGAGCTCCGCGCGCCGGCGGGCCGCCCAGGCGCCGTGATGCCCCGGCGAGTACGCGCGCTCGAGGGGCGGGTGCGGGGGCGGCAACGTGGCGACGGGGTCGGGCGCGGCGCCCACGCGCTCGTTAGAGAGCGTCGGGGCCCATCTCGCCCGTCCTTATCCGGATGAGCTGCTCCACCTCGGTCACCCAGAGCTTGCCGTCCCCGATCTTTCCGGTACGGGCTGCCTTCACGATCGCGTCCACGACGCCCTGCGCGTCGTCGTCGTCGACCACGACCTCCACGCGGACCTTCGGGACGAAGTCGACCTGGTATTCCGCGCCTCGATAGACCTCGGTGTGGCCGCGCTGGCGCCCGAAACCCTCGACGTCCGTGGTCGTGAGGCCGTTCACACCGATCTCGCGGAGGGCGTCCTTCACCTCGTCGAGTCGATGGGGCTTCACGATCGCCGTCACGAGCTTCATGCGCCGAATCCTAGTCGGCGTCGATACGTTTCTCGTAGAAGTGCCACGACCGTCCCCGCGTCATCCCGGCGCTCTCGTACAGCCGAGTGGCGCCGGAGCGGTTCTCGCCGTCCACGTTGAGCTTGACGATCGCCCAACCCCGGGCGGCCAGCTCGGCGAAAGCCCTCCGCAGGAGCGCCCCGCCGACCCCCGTTCCGCGGTGGGCTTCGAGCACGCCCAGCTCGGCCACCCACGGCTCCTCCTCGTCGATCGCCGTCGTGAGCGCCCCGACCAGCTGCTCGCCTCGCTCGGCCAGGAAGACGAGCGAGAGGTCCGACGAAGGCGCCCTGAGGGTCGCCTCCTCCCATGCGTCGTAGACCATCGTCTCCGAGCCGAAGTGCCCCTCGAACGCGGCCTCGAGGACACGATGCAACGCGGGACCGTCTCCGTCTCGATACGCCCTGATCGTCACACCCTCGGGAGGCGGTCCGGCCCGCTCCGAGCCATCGAGGCGCCGAGACATGTGCCAGAACGTGCGAGCGTGGCGATACCCGAGACGTTGCAGGAACGCGCGACCCTCCTCGGAGGACACGCTGGGCCGGAGCAGCGTGGATGTCCCGGGCCGAGACAGGTATCGGCGCGTCCGAGCCTCCGCCCAGTCGACGAGCCACGTGCCGAGCCCTCGACCACGGTGGTCGGGGTGGACGTTGATCCATGCCTCCACGGAGGCCGACGGCTCGATGCCCCACGCGTTCGCGTACGCGGCGAGCCCACTGGACTCCGCGGCGACCACCAAGGTGTCCTGTTCGGCGTCGAACAAGGGGTTCGCCCAGTCGTCTTCGATGTGGCCGCGGACGGGCTCGACGATGCCTTCGTCATGTCGATCGACCGCCTGCACGACGGCGGCGATCGCATCGATGTCGTCTGGTGTGCTCGGCCGGCGCGTGTATCCGGCCGGAGGGTTCACTCCCCGACGGCCTTCTTCCTGGGCGCGGGCTTCTTCTTGGCAGCCGGCTTCTTCTTGGGTGCCGGCTCAGCCTTTGGCTCCTTCTTGGCCGCGGCGACCGAAGCCTTCAACGCCTCCATGAGGTCGACGACCTTCGCGGTCGGCTCGGGCTCGACGATCTCGATCTCCTCACCGTTGATCTTCGCCTCGACGATCCGCAGCATCGCCTCGCGGTACTCGTCCTTGTACTCGGTGGGGTTCCAGCCGGCCGTGAGGTTCTCGATGAGCGTCTGGGCCATCTCGAGCTCATTGGGCCGGATCTTCGCAGACACGTCGACGCCGCCGAAGTCCGCTTCCCTGATCTCATCCGGCCAGTACATGGTCTCGAGGACGAAGGCATCGTCGCGGAACCGGAGCGCTGCCAGGTGCTCCTTGTCGCGGAAGCTGACCTTGGCGATCCCGACCTTGCCGGAACGGTTGAGCGCTTCGCGCAGCAACGCGTAGGCCTTGGCGCCCGTCTCTTCGGGCACGAGGTAATAGGACTTCTTGTAATGCACCGGGTCGATCTCTTCGAGCTCGACGAACTGCTGGATGTCGATCGCGCGCGAGGATTCGACCGGGATGGCCTCGAAATCCTCGTCGGTGAGGATCACGTAGCGGTCTTTCTCGTACTCGTAGCCCTTCACGATGTGCTCGTAGCCGACCTCTTCGCCGTCGATCGAGCACACCCGCTTCATGCGGACCCGTCCGCCGTCGTCGTCGTGCAGCTGGTTGAAGCGGAGTGTCTTCTCCTCGGTGGCCGGGTAGACGCTCACGGGGATCGTCACCAGGCCGAAGGAGATAGCTCCCTTCCACATGGCTCTGGGCATGTCGTCCTCCAGGCTCGTCGGATCCCTCGTGCTCAGGGTGCTCAGGAGGGTCCGCCTATCCTAGTCCGCCCCGAGGACACTCCAGAAGTTCGGATCCGGGGACCGTCTGGATACGGAGGTCACGGTCCGAGGAGCCCGCCGAGGATGTCGGTGAGGTCGTCCACGGGCTCGTCCAGGAGACCCCCCACGTTGGTCCCCAGGAGACCGTCGACCGTGTCGGTCGCCCCGTCGACCACGCTGTCGGTCACGCCGCCCACGACGGCATCGACCGAGCCGCCCACCTCCTTCACGACGCCGCCCACCGTCCCGGCCGGGTCGTCGATCACGGTGCCGCCGTCCGGCGACTCACTGCCCGGCTCACCGCCCGAAGGATCACCGCCGGAACCTCCTCCGCCCGCGGGATCTCCGCCCGGCCCTCCGTTCCCGCCACCCGGGACGTCGACGTGATCGCCCGCACCCTCGATGGCTCCCATCCCTCCGGTCCTCACACCGTCGTCCGCAGACGAGCTCCCGGCGGGAGCGAGTGTTACCCCGGCGGGAGCGCTCGCCCTCGAGGGCGGTGGCGACGCCGCGGCGGTGGCGTGGACCATCGGCAGGACCCCAGCCACACCGACGACGACCGCCGCGGTCGCTCCCCTGGCGGCCGCGGCGATCTGACCGCCGGCTCGTTGCATCGGACCGAGCACCGGGATCAGGGCGGTCCACGACATCGGTCCGACCGTCCACCACAGTCTCCCGAGCGACACGTTCAAGAACAGGCGGACGATCGCCGGGTCGAACTGGTCTCCGGCGCACGCCGCGAGCTCGCGGCGCGCCGCCGGCACGCTCATCGGCTTCTTGTACGACCGGGACGCGGTCATCACCTCGAATGAATCGGCGACGCTCACGATCCTCGCGGCGAGCGAGATCTCCTCCCCGGCCAGCGAACGCGGGTACCCGCCCCCGCCGAACCGCTCGTGGTGCTGCTCGATCGCGTCACCCCACGGTCCGAGCCACGTCATCAGCGGCACCGCGATGCGGGCGCCCGCCGCCGGGTGGCCCTTGAGCGTCTCCCACTCGCGCGGCTCCGGTCGCCCGGGTTTGTTGAGGATCTTCGCCGGCACGTGGAGCTTGCCGATGTCGTGCAGGAGCGCCGCCCAGCGGAGTCGATCCCGATCGGCCTCCGGCAACCGGAGCTGTCCCGCGACGAGGTCGGTGAACGCCCGCACGCGTTCGCTGTGCCCACGGGTCTTGCGATCGTGCGCGGAGAGCGCGGCGACGAGCGAGAGGATTTGCTCCGCTGCCCGGACGGGCGCCTCATCAACCCCTTGCTCACGAGCGCCGCGGATGCGTCGTTCCAGGACGCGCACGTTGCCCGCCCCGCGAGCCATCGCGAAACGAGACGGGGCTTTGTCCGGGAACATGAGGGAGAGACGCACGAGGACCGCCAGCGGCAGGAACCGCTTCCCGATCCGTTCGGCCAGCGCGGTCGCGAACGTCGAGCTGAGGACGAGACCGAGGACCCACGGGATCGTGACGAGGCCGACCTCCGGCGCGGGCAGCGCGACGACGTAGCCGTACGCGCTGGCGGCCCCGGCCGCCGCCGGGATGAGCACCGACACGAGCCTGAGCGCGAAGCTGAGCAACGGCCGGGGCCGCCAGCGCTGCTCGTCGTCCGTTCGATCCGACCCGCTCATAGGCGTTCTCCTTCCGAGGAAGGAGGTATCGGTCGAGGACCCCACCCGGTTGACCCCGGAACGGGGGATGTAGCCCTCGGGCGTAGCATCGAGGGGCGATGCCGCCACGCCGACGGGCTACGACATCCGGTCCCGCCTTCACGCTGGAGCTCCCGAAGGAGCTCGAGGCTCGGAAGGACGGAGACGCCTGGTGGGTCGAGTCGGACGGACGCGACCTCCGCCTCTCCAACCTGACGAAGGTGTTCTGGGCGGAGGAGGGATACACGAAGGGGGATCTCCTCGCGTACTACTGGAACGCCGCGGACCTGATCGGCCCCCACCTGTACGGGCGGCCGCTGACGATGAAGCGGATGCCGGACGGCGCGGATGGACCCCACTTCTACGAGAAGACCGCGCCCTCCCATACACCCGACTGGGTCCATCGCTGCAAGGTCCACTCCGACGATTCGAAGCGTGGCGAGATCGACTACCTCATGGTCGACGACACGGCCACCTTGCTCTACGTCGCCAACCTCGGCTGCATCGAGATGCACCCTCTGCATTCCCGGTGCGTGGACGTCGAGCACCCCGACTATCTGTTCTTCGATCTCGATCCGTTCGAGCCCTACACGTACGAGGACGTCCTCACGGTCGCTCGCCACATCAAGGTATTGCTCGACCAACTGGGCCTGTCGGCCTTTCCGAAGACCTCGGGGGCGACCGGCCTCCAGATCTACGTCCCCGTGAAGCGCAGCGTCTACACGTACGGACAGGTGCGGGCCTTCGTCGGTGCATGCGGCCGGATGATCACGAAAGCCGACCCGGATCGCGTCACGATGGCGTGGAAGATCGCGGACCGCACCGGCAAGGTGTTCATCGACCACAACATGAACCGGCAAGGGGCAAACATCGCGGCGGCGTACTCCGTCCGGCCCGAGCCCCGCGCACCCGTGTCGACGCCGCTCACATGGGACGAGGTCTTCGAGGGAGGCTTCGAGCCGCAGGACTTCCGGATCGACAACGTGTGGGATCGGTTCGCGGAGGTCGGGGACCTGTTCGAAGGGGTTCGCAGCGAGGAGATGGACCTCACCAATGCCTTCGAGGCACTGGGCGTGAAGGACGAGGACGAAGAGCCCCGACCGAGCGCGCCGCTCCCCCGAACGGCCGCGAAGACCACGAAGGAGAAGACCCAGGACGAGATCGTCGCCGCGTCGAAGGACCCTGCCCTCTACGAATACGTCCGGCGGCGCGAGTTCGGCGAGAAGGGGACGACCGAGCCCGCCCCCGGCGACACGCCGGGGACGGGGAACTCCTTCGTGATCCAGAAGCATCGGGCGACCCGGCTCCACTACGACGTTCGCCTCGAACGCGAGGGAGGACTCTGGTCGTGGGCCGTCCCCCGAGGACTCCCGATCCAGAAAGGGGACAAGCGGCTCGCGGTGCAGACCGAGGTCCACCCTCTCGAGTACGGCACGTTCGAAGGCACGATCCCGGAAGGGCACTACGGCGCCGGTGAGGTGCGCATCTTCGACGACGGGTGGTACGAGCCGATCGAGTGGACCGACACGAAGGTGAGCTTCAAGCTCCACGGCCGTCGCTACCCTGGTGTCGAGTTCCACTTCGTGAAGACGAGGACCGACTGGCTGGCGTTCCTCGCTTCCGCACAGGACGCGCCCCTGCCCGCCGCTCCGGTCCGTTCCCAGCCGATGCTGGCGGAGGGAGGCGGCGAGCCGTTCGACGACCCGAAGTGGTGGTTCGAACCCAAGCTGGACGGGATCCGCGCGCTCGCGGAGATGGAGACCGGCGGCACGGTGTTCCGGACCCGCCGAGGCCGCGACGTCACGTTCCAGTACCCGGACGTCCACATGATCCACGAGCTCGTCGACCAGGTGAACGCCGTACTCGACGGCGAGCTAATCGCCGTCGACGCCGAGGGCAGGACCTCCTTCGAGACCCTGCAACAGCGGATGAACCTCCAGAACGAGCGGGAGATCAAACGGGTCGCGAAACAGATCCCGGTCGCGTTCGTCGCGTTCGACCTGCTCTGGCTGGACGGCCGTGACACGACGGGCCTGTCGCTCGAAGAACGACGCGAGCTCCTCCAGCTGATCGTCGAAGAGGATCACCGGCTCCAGCTCATGGGTTTCGAGGAGGAGAACGGGACAGCGTTCGTCGACGGCGCACGGGCGTTGGGACTCGAGGGCGTGGTCGCCAAGAGGAAGGGCTCGAAGTACGTCCCCGGGAGGCGCTCGCCCGACTGGCGGAAGATCAAGCTGATCTCGACCCAGGACTGCGTGATCCTGGGGTGGACCCCGGGCCAGGGTGGTCGGGCGGGGAGCTTCGGCGCCCTGCTGGTCGGGGCGATCGACGGTGGCGAGCTGCGATGGGTCGGTCAGGTCGGGACTGGCTTCACCCAGAAGATGCTGGAGCAGCTGATGGAACAGCTGACGCCACTGGTGCGCGATGACCCGCCGATCGACGACCCCGCGCTGCGGAAGCTGAAGGGGGCGACGTTCATCGAGCCCGAGCTCGTCTGCGAGGTCGAGTACCTGGAGTACACGAAGTCCACGGGGAAGATGCGTGCGCCGTCATTCCGGGGTCTTCGACCCGACAAGACGCCGGACGAGTGCGTGCTCGAGCCACCCGCCTTCGACAAGGTGAGGAAGAAGCGCTGAGCCTCAGAAGGGCTCGAACCCTGCCCGGACGAGCAGCGCCCTGACGTCCCGCTCGTCCATCCCCTTGCCGATCAGCTCCTGATAGAGACGGACGGCACCCATCGAGCGGCCGCACCGCGGACAGAACGCGTGGTCCTCGGCGAACGGGAACTGGCACCAGGGACACCGGGTGAGCTCGATCCTTCGTTCGGGCTCGAGTCCCGTGTCTGTGAGCGCATCCACGTACCCCTTCCCGTAGTCCCACTGGATGTATTCCTCTTCCGCGATGTCGAACGCGGGCTCGTGCATGCGAGGCTCGCCCGACTGCAGCATGTGCTCGAGGTTGTCCCGGAGCAGCTCCCATTCGTAGAAATGATTCGCGCCGCACTCCTGGCACGCGATCACGACGCCCTTCACCGACTGTGTCGAGAAGACCGAACGCATCGAGGCCAGGTCGTCGAGGTCGGCCTGGATGTCGCGCCGCTCCTCGGCGGTGAGCTCGTACGGCTGGTCGGGCTCGTTGCGCTCGTCTTCCATCTAGTCCTCGTCGTCGGAGAACCGGAACGCCTTGAAGCCTTCCGCGAACTCGTATCCGGCCTGTTCCCCGATCTCCCGTGCCCGCTCGACGACCCGCTCCTCGATATCCGGTCCCAGCTGCGACTCGTGCGCGAACAGCGCCTTGAGCTTGAGGGCGATCGTGTCCGTGATGTCGACGAACGCGTCGGGCTCATCCATCGAGAGGTAGAGGTTCGGCACCTCGAACGGCTCCAGCCCCTCCGCCTCGAGCTCTTGGAACATGACCCGGGTCGGCGCGTCCGGCATCACCGCCGAGAGCGCCAGCGTGCCCGCCGCCTTGTGATCCGAGTGGTTGATGTAGCCGTTGCCGTACCACAGCCGTGAAGGGTCGGGTGCCACGATCACGCTCGGTCGGATCCGCCGGACCTCACGCGTCACCTTCCGCCTCGTCTCGGGAGTCACCTCGAGGAAGCCGTCCAGCTCGCCGAGGAAGGTAACCGACGCCACACCGAGGATCTCCGCCGCGGCTCGCATCTCCCGTTCCCGGACGGGCCGCATCGCTTCCCGGGTCGTCCCCGGGTCGTTCGAGCCGGCGGACCCGTCGGTGATGCACACGTAGTGCACCTGGCACCCCTCACGAGCCCATCGGGCCACCGTCCCGCCGCAGAAGAACTCGGCGTCGTCGGGGTGGGCGAAGAGCACCAGCGCGCTGGAAAAGGCCACGAGATGAGGGTAGCGCCTCTTCTCGGAGGAGGGCCCTTCACCCGGTTCTCCAACCCGCCGATACGGTTCGTATGCCCGCAGAGCGCCTCCGCGGCACGTCCATCGTCTGGCAGTTCGCCATCACGAGCTTCATCGTCTTCGGACTGATCGGCGTCGGGATCGCCGCACTGCGCGCCGGGGAGCTCCGAGCCAGCTCCGAGCAGGCCGCCCAGGTCCGGGCCGAGCTCATCGCCGAGAGCGTGATCGCCCCGTTGCTCGGCCCGGAGGATCTCGCCGGCCCGGTGATCGGGGTCCGCTACCGCGAGCTCGACCGGGCGATCCGCGAGTTCGCGATGGAAGACGCCGGTGTCGAGCGGGTGAAGATCTGGAACCACGACGGGATGGTGGTCTTCTCCAACGATCAGGAGCAGGTGGGCCTGGAACCGGAGCTGGAGGAGGATCTCCTCGAGGCGTTCGAGGGTGAGGTGGCAAGTGAGATCTCCGACCTGAGCGAGGCGGAGAACGCGAGCGAACGGGTGCTCGCCGATCAGCTCTTCGAAACGTACGTCCCCATCAACCTGTCGGGCGGCACCGAGACCGACGAGGTGGATGCGGTCATCGAGGTCTACCAGGACTACTCCGCGATCCAGGGAGAGATCGACCGGTTGAACGACACGCTCAAGATCTCTCTGGGGATCGGGCTGCTCGCCCTGTACGTCTTGCTCGTGCCGGTGATGGTCGGCACGACGAGGACGCTCCGACGTCAGAACGCGCAGCTCCTCGACCAGGCCGACCAGCTCGGCGTGCTCCTGGCACGGGAACAGGAGACCGTCGCAGAGCTCCGGGAGCTGGATCGGTTGAAGAGCGACTTCGCTGCGGCGGCCTCGCATGAGCTCCGTACCCCGCTGACGACCATCCGCGGGTTCGCAGAGCTCCTTAAGCAACAGGCACCCTCCACGGATCCCGGGACGAGGGATGCGGTCGAGGCGATCGCACGACAGACGGCTCACCTACAGCGACTCGTGGGGAACCTCCTTCGAGAGGCGCAGCTCGAACACGGGGACCCCGAGACCATCGCGGAACCGACGTCCGTGGCGGAGGTGCTCGACGAGGTCCGGAACGGATTCCCGGGATCGGTGGATCGTATCCACCTCCAGGTCGAGCAGAACCTGCCGACGCTCGCGCTGGACCCGGTGGCGCTCCATGAGATCGTGGCCAACCTCGTGGACAACGCCCTCAAGTACTCGACCCCGGGTGCGCCCGTCGTCGTCGATGCGCGGATCAGGGACGGCTCGCTGGCGATCCGCGTGCGCGACGAAGGCGCCGGGATCTCGCCCGGTGACCTGCATCGCATCTTCGACCGATTCACGCAGATCGATCAGTCATCGACCCGAACCCACGGAGGAGTGGGTCTGGGCCTGCATCTCGTGCGGGAGCTCACGCGCCGCTTCGGTGGTGAGGTGGAGGTCGACAGCGTCAAGGATCGGGGGACGACGTTCACGGTCACGATCCCCGTTCCCGCGTCCGTCCGCCCGGATCCGCAACATCCGGAGATGTCGCCGGCCTAGCCACCTCATTCGAACCGGATGCACCCTGTGGTTCGATACCGGCGATGGAAGACGATCGCCGGGTCACGGAACTGGAACGATCGTTCCGACGCGCCGGGCTCCCCACGTTCATCCGAGGGTATTCGGCCCGGCAGGCCTTCGCGAAAGCACTCCCGCTCCTCACGGTCGTCTTCGTGCTCGAGATCTTGAACGCGCTGAACTTCGACTTCGGGTTCTGGACCAACGTCGGGTTCCTGGCCGGCGGGATCGCGATCTCGCTCGGCATCATCGGGACGCTCAACCTGGCTCGCGGACAGAAGTTCTTCTCCTTGCCCCGGCGGGTGGGTCTCGCCGAGATGGTCGTCTTCGTGGTGGTGCCCTCCGTCCTCCCGCTGCTCTTCGGCGGACAGGAGACGAGCGCCGTCGTCACCTTCGTCGGGAACACCGCTCTCGGCGGCCTCGTGTACCTGGTGCTGGGGTTCGGCGCCGTCTCCATCTTCGAGTGGGCGGTGCGCAGGTTCGTAAGCCTGTTCGCCGCGTCACTCACGGTGCTCGTCCGCGCGCTCTCGTTGCTCCTCTTCTTCCTGTTGGTGATCTTCTTCACGACCGAGACGTGGCAGATCTGGACGGTGCCGAGGCTGCCGAAGTTCGTCGTCGCGGCCGGGCTCTTCATGCTCCTCGCCGGAGGATTCCTCCTGCTGCGTCTCCCCGGGAGCGTCCGTGGCCTGGAGGCCGAGCTCCAGGGCGAGCATCTGAGTCGGACGCAGCGCGTGAACGTCGGGCTGGTGATGTTCCTCAGCCAGTTCCTGCAGGTCGTGTTCGTGGCCTTCGCCGTCTGGCTCTTCTTCGTGGTGTTCGGATCGCTCCTGGTGAGCGCCGGCGTCCGTGAGGCCTGGCTGGGGACGCCGGGGACCGAGCTCCTGCGGATCCCGTTCTTCGGAGACACGGTGGTCACGATCACCGTGGAGCTCCTGCGGGTCGCGACGGGCATGGCATCGTTCGCGGCGCTGTACTACGCGGCGGCGACCCAGCTGGACAAGGCGTACCGGGATGAGGTCGTCGAGCGGATCGCCGAGCAGATGAAGGAGACGTTCGCCCGCCGTGCCGAGTACCTCACCCTGGTCGATGGGACACAGACCATGTGAGGCCGTCTCGGCGAAGCTGGTGGCGTGGGCTCGGAGAGACCGCCGTTTCCGAAGGGTCGGTCTGGCCGGTGCCGATGCTCTCGCCGGATCGGGCGTCGATCACCGAGATGGTCGTGGCGTCGCAGTCGAAGGCTCTTGGGGGGGGCATCCTGCCTGGGAGCCTATCCGGGTCGGATGCGCTCAGGAACAACGACCCGGGTCCGACTCGCCTCTCCTCGCGCTGGCGGCCGTCGGTGCCATCGAGTACCCTTGCTGTCGAGGGTTCATGCAGCACCGGTTTTTGTGCCACCGTTGTTCTGGCAGTTCCCTCCCCGGCCGAGGCCGGGTAGGCCGACGGACACGCTTCGCCGATACGTCCGCACCGGCCGCGGAAGG
>JBKKAE010000137.1:0-5029 GCA_046714835.1 Actinomycetota bacterium
AGCCTCAACACGTGCTCGCGAAGAGCATCCCGCTGCTCAACGGTGAACATCGGGACGATCCTAGCTTTGCATCAGGCCGTGGCTACTCGGTTTCGGAGACGGCGAGATGCTCGAGCGCGGCCCGGAACCGCTTCGCTTCCAGGAGGTTCACGGCGTGCTCTCGAGCGGCCTCCGCGTCATGGGTACGACCGCGCGCTTCGAGCACGTCGGCGAGCACGAGGTCCGCCTCCGCCCGCGACAGGACGAGGTCGGATCCTTCGGCAGCCGCGAGAGCTTTTCGCGCAGCGTCCTCGGCGTCGGCCGTCGAGCCGCGCATGAAGAGCGCCCGCGAGCGCAGGAGCGGGCGTCGCACCAGCGTGTCGCGATCGGGAACCAGATCGGAAGCCTCGAACGCATCGGCGTGCGTCAAGAACTCACGCCGACGACCTTGTGTCGCCAAGGCACTGCACAGCAACGCGTCGATCGTGCCGAGCCACCAGACGTCGCCGGCCGCCGCCAACACCTCACGCGCCTCATGCAAGCGCTGCTCGGCGAGGGCGGCCTTCCCCGTCCACGTCTCGAGGGCCGCCATCACGAGCGCGTGGGCCGCCGCAACCCATGACAGACCGTGATGCTCGAGCACCTCGCGCCAGGTTCGCTCGTGCCGGTCGAACGCGTCGTCATCCCCGGCGCCCAACGCCGCCATCGCGCGCAAGGCCGCCGACGCGCTGGTGGTCAATGGATGCTCGGCGAGCCTTTCGAACTCGTCGGCGATCGCTGGGAACCCGTGGAAGGGCATCCGTCCGAACGCCGTCGCGAGTACGGCGTCCGCAGCGCCCTGCGCCGCCTCGCGCGGTCGGCCGGCCGCGAGGCCGTAACGCAGACCCAGCATCCCCCACACACGATGCTCGTCGAGATCGCCGCGCATCCATCCGAGGTACTCGATCGCGATCGCCGCCTCGGCTAGCCCCACGGTGTCGCCGAGCGCCTGGAGGGCCGCCGCTGCCGCATGCGCATCAGTAGCCGCCGCCTCGATCTCGGGCTGGGTCGGCGAACGGTAGACGCGGTTCGCCAAGAGCTGGATCCTCGCCCGCAGCGCCGCGGCGTTGGAACCGGTAGAACGCGCCTGCTCGACCGCGGTGGCGAGCAACGCCTCCGATTCCTCCGGTCGTCCCGTCTCCGTCAGGGCGACGCCGAGGTTCGGGAGCAGATCGAGCCGACGAGGCGAGTCCTCCGGCAGCAATCGCGCGGCGCGGCCGAGCAGGTCACGCGCCGCGATCAGGTCGAGGCCCGCGAACGCGCGCCCTCCTGCCTCGGCGAAGAGCAGTCCGGCGCGCTCTGCGAGCTCACGTGAGGCCTCGTCGCGGATACCCAGCTCCTCGCGCAGATGGAACGCGCGCTCGAGATGGCGGGCGGCGGATTCGTCGACGTCTGGCTGCTCGGCGTCCTCGGCGATGAACCAGCCTGCGAGCCGCTCGTGGAGTGTGGCTCGAACCTCCTTCGAGATGCTGCGGTACGCCGTTTCAGCGATCAGGGCGTGCGCGAACCGCCACCGACCGGCCCGTTCGTCCTCCGGGTCGATGAGCCCGCGGCGTTCCAGCGTCATCAGTCCGTGGTCGAGCGCGTCGTCGGGCAGGTCGCGGGCGAGGGCCCGAACCGCGGCCACGCGGAACCGCCGGCCCTCGACCGACGCATGCTCCAGGAGCGTTCGGGCGGAGATGTCGAGATCGTCCACGCGAGCCGCCAGGAGCGCTTGTACCGTGGATGGGATCTCGACCTCACCATCATCAGCACCGCGCCATCGACCCTCGACGAGGGATCCACGGTCGATGAGCATCGCCGTCAGTTGTTCGAGGAAGAGCGGATTGCCCTCGGCCGTCTCGCACACGCGGTCGATGACGGACACGGGGGCATCCCCGAGCAGCGCCTCTGCCAGCCGCCGAGTGTCCAACGGGCCGAGTGGGGGAAGCGTCGTCGTCACCGTCCGCGGCTTCCCCGCCGCCCACGTCGGCCGGCGGTCGAGAAGCTCGGGGCGCGCGAGACAGAGTACGAGAAGCGGGCCGTGGAACCGATCGACGACGGAGTCGACGATGTCGAGCATCGGTTCTTCCGCCCAATGCGTGTCATCGAGGATCACGACGAGTGGTTGGTCTCCGGAAAGCGTTTCGAGCAGGCGGCGGACTGCCCACGACGCATCGGCTGCGAGCGCTTCATGAACACCGAGCACCTGAGCGAGTCGATCCGCCACGGCGGGTCCGTCTGCTTCGTCGGCGAGGCGTCGTCGAAGTGCCGAAGCGACCGCCTCGGCGTCGGCGACCGGGAGGTCAGCTGCGGCGGCGAGGAGCTCGATCAGCGGCGAGAACGTGACGCCCTCTCCATACGAGGGCGTCTGTGCGACGAGGACGCGGGCGCGCCCCCGGACTCCTTCGGCGAACGTCTCAGCGAGCCTGGACTTGCCCACCCCAGGCGGAGCGAGGATCGTCACGAGGATGCACACCCCACCTTGGATCGCGTCCTCCAGCGCGTGCTCCAGCATGATCATGGCGCGCGACCGGCCGACGAACGGCGTCTGCGCCGGAGGCGGCGCCTCGCGAACGCCGAGGACTCGGAAGACTTCGACCGGTTCGGCCTTGCCCTTCAACGTGAGCGGCGCCAGTGGCTCGGTTCGTATGTGGCCCCGCCCGAGACGCTCCGCCGCGGCGGAGACAAGGACCTCGCCGACGTCCGCCGTCGACTGGAGCCGCGCCGCGGTGTTGAACACGTCGCCCGCGACCCGGCCAGCGATTGCGGCGCCGTCGTCCGCGAACGTCTCGCCCGCATCGATGGCGATGCGTACCTGGATCCGCGCGTCGCGACCTCCCATCTCGCGATCCAGGTCATCTGCGGCGCGCTGCATCTCTAGCGCCGCTCGGACGGCGCGGAGTGCGTCATCCTCATGCGAGGTCGGGATCCCGAACGCGCCGACGACGGCGTCACCGATGAACTTCTCGACGGTGCCGCCATGCCGTTCGATCGACACGCGCATCGTTTCGAAGTATCCGTTCAGGATCCGTCTGAGCACCTCGGGGTCCGTTCGCTCTGCGAGTTCCGTTGAGCCGACGAGATCGCAGAACAGAGCGGCCACGATGCGTCGGCGAGGCGATGCTTCGTGCGACATGAGTCGTTCGCCGCATGCGTTGCAGAACCTTGCGGGGTCTGGGTTCGAGGTGCCGCACGACTCACAAGTTCGCACGGAGGGAGTGTCGGGCACGGCGGCGACTGTCGCAACGCGCGCTCTCGCTCGGTCATGGATCCCCTTCCTCTCGGAGGACCCGATGTGTACACGATGTCCGTCAGTTCCAGATCGTTCCGGGGGGAGGAGGACCGAACCAGGCCACACAAGCTGACCTGCAAGTCAAGTTCGATCCCTCCGTGCGCACGCCCGCTTGACAAGCCCTAGGACCGTGTGTCGCTCCGATCCAGGGTCAGGAATGCTTACCGGCGCTTACCGCTCAAACCGCCACCCTTTCCGTCCGGACCCACCAACTCGGAGTCGCGCCTCCGCAGGGCCGCCCGCGCCGGGGCGCGTGGCCAATTTAGCGCCTCCGATAGGCGCCCAATGACGGTCGGGGAGGAAGGCACGCTATCGTCCGGACATGCCCCCCGACGACCACGCCCTCGTGAACAGAGCCACCTGGGACGAGGACGCGCGAAACTGGATCCAGCGAGGACGAGAGGCGTGGGCTAGGAAGGAACCGGTCTGGGGCAGGGGCAATCCTGAGTCCGAGCTCCACCTGCTGCCTGATCTAGCGGGGCTCGACGCCATCGAACTCGGCTGCGGGACCGCCTACGTCTCGGCCTGGCTGATGCGCCGGGGCGCACGGGTAGTCGGCCTCGACAACTCGTCGAACCAGCTCGCGACTGCCCGGATTCTCCAGAAGGAATTCAGTCTTCGCTTCCCGCTCGTGCACGCCGACGCGGAACGCCCGCCCTTCGCGGACGCGAGCTTCGACTTCGTGATCTCCCAGTACGGGGCCGCGACCTGGTGCGACCCGTACCGTTGGATCCCGGAGGCTTCACGAATCCTGCGGGGTGGCGGCCGTCTCGTGTTCGAGACCGGTTCCCCCCTTGTGATGTGTTGCTATCCCACAAACGATGACGATGCGCCCGCCGACTCGCGGCTCCATCGAGACTACTTCGGCATGCACCGGTTCGAGTGGCGAGGACCGAGCGGGGCCGTCGAAGACATCGAGTTTCGGATCGGACACGGTGACATGGTGCGACTCTTGCGCTCGAGCGGCTTTGAGATCGAGGATCTGATTGAGATCCAGGCCCCGAACGAAGGAGCCGACGCGCAAGCCCAGCCCTACGTCCCGCTGGAATGGGCGAGGCGGTGGCCGAGCGCGGAGGCGTGGAAGGTGCGCAAGCTCCGCTAGCTGGTCCTGGCCCTGGTCGTGGATGTGCAACTGGCGGCCGATCACGCCGGGGCGCGTGAGCCCCTCGTCACGGATAGACGGGCCGGCAGGGAAGCGCACGCCCAGCGACGTTCTTCGTGCCTGCGCTCCCCACCCCTGACGATCCGCGGACAGAGCTCCTTGTGCGTACACTCGCTCGGTCCGGGGACAGATCACTCGTGCACCACCGCACCATGTTCTCCTCGAGGCGCATCGTTCGAGGCATGGCAGCCGCTTGAGATCTTCACCAGCCGGGAGGGGGGCTATGTTTGGCTACCTCTTGCTCGGTCAGCCGACCTGCTGTAAATCGTCGACATCGACAGCGTTCGATCCGTGATCGATGCCGCACTCGAGGCAAGCACATCGGCGCAGGACCGAGCCGGCTCATCCGGATCATGATGACCGTCCGTATCGATCCTCGGTACGAGGCCAAGGGAGTAGGTGTGGAGCGCGAGAGGGGTCCATACTCGGCGCGTGGATGCTCCACAGGATGGCGAGTCGCCGTCGGGAGGCGAGGCGTCGGACGCTTCTCAGTCTCAGACGGACACCAGCCACGACGCCGACGTCCGCGCATTCCTGATCGCCGACGTTCGTGGGTACACGGCGTTCACGCAGGA